>JACDCM010000474.1 GCA_013817545.1 Gemmatimonadaceae bacterium
TACGATCGCAAGCGGAAAATGAATCGCTGCCGCAGTCATTGCGCGCCGCCAGAATCGTGACCCGTCTCCACCCGGTGTGCCGCGCTCCCGACCGGCGCAGGCTTGTCAGGGACTGGGCGTTCAGCATGCGCGAGGTAGAGAGCGCTGTTGATGAGTCCAATGTGCGAAAAGGCCTGCGGGAAGTTGCCGAGGAATTCGTTAGTGCGCGGATCGAATTCCTCGGCGTACAGACCGACATGGTTGGCGCGCGAGACCATGCCCTCAAAAAGCTCGAGCGCTTCGTCTCGCCTTCCCGCGAGCGCCAGCGCGGAGATCAGCCAGAAAGTGCATAGACCGAAAGCGCCCTCCGATCCGGGAAGTCCGTCCTCGTTCAGATAGCGGTAGACGACACCATTGTGAGTCAATCGCTCGAGGGTGCGGTCGAGCGTACCCTGCACACGTGGATCGTCGAACGGAAGGAACTCGACGATTGGGATCAATAGGTTCGACGCATCCAGTTCCGTGGAGCCGAAGGACTGAACGAAGGCACCCACCGACGCGTCGTATCCCTCGGTAAGTATGCACTCTCGCACGGCCGACCGAGTGTGCCGCCACCGCTCGATCGGCGCCTCGAGGCTGTACTGCTCCGCAAGCCGGATAGCGCGGTCCATAGCTACCCACGCCATTACTTTCCCAAACGTGTAATGACGCGGCGCACCGCGAATCTCCCAGATGCCCTCTCCCGGCTCACGCCACACGTCGCACGCCGCGTTCACGACCGCGGTGAGAAATGACCAGAGGTCCGGCTCAATGGATCCCCCAAACCGGACGAGCTCGTACGCCGCGTTCACCAGTTCGCCGTAGACATCGAGCTGCCGCTGCTTCGCCGCGGCATTGCCAATGCGCACCGGACGGGAGCCACGGTAGCCTTCGAGATGGTCGAGCGTCATCTCCTGCAGCTCCGTCTCGCCGTGAAGGCCGTACATGATCTGCAGAGCGAAGCCCTCCCGCGTCTTGCTCGCCGATACGCGCTCGACGAATGACAGAAAGTCCAGCGCTTCTGTGCGATGCTCAACGGCAAACAGCGCCTGTGCTGTGAACGCTGAATCGCGAAGCCAGGTGTACCGGTAGTCCCAATTACGCACTCCTCCGATGTGCTCCGGCAGCGACGTTGTGAGTGCCGCTGCCATCGCTCCCGTATGCCGGTGTGTGAGCAGCTTGAGGACGAGACTGGAGCGGACGATGTGGTCGCGCCACTTCCCGGTGAAGAGGTCGTAGTCGTCCCGCTCGTCGGTGTGTACCCAGGCGCGCCATGCCTCGACGGTCTCCTCGAGAAGGTGAAGTGCATCGTCGTGTGACTCGGCCGCAGCTCCGTCGGAGTACCGCATGACCAACGCTCGCTGTTCTCCCGGCGCGAGATCGATTCGAGCCCGCAACGTGGGGCCGTAGTCGTCGTGCGTGATCGTGACGTCGCCGCCGACACCGTTTAGCACCAATGATTCTCCACCTGCACTCGCGAGGAAAACACCGGCCGCGAGCTGGCGGATCTCCGTCCTCGCGCGCGCGTAATCGAAGCGTGGCGACCAATCGATCTCGATTGTGGCGCTTGCCCTCTCACACTTCACGAGGCGGTAGATGGCGGCATCCACAGGGTCTGACGTCACCCCGACGAGTGAGCCCTCGAGCGGCATGAAGTCGGTGACGGTGACCGTGGCGTCATCGTGCTCGAATCGCGTCTCCAGCACGTTTGTCTCGGGGATGTAGCGCTGGGTTCCGAGGCGGACTCCCGAAGGGGCCACCCGCCAGCGGCCGCCTTTGCGCGCGTCGAGGATCGCCGCGAACACACTCGGACTATCGAGATCGGGGAAGCAGCACCAATCGATGCAGCCATCGAGACCGACGAGCGCGGCCGTGCGCGTGTTGCCAATAGCGGCGTAGCTCGAGATCGGCAGGTAGCTGTTGTCAGACATCGCGACCCTCACCGTTCAACCGCGCGTGAGTGGCTGCTCGGACGGCTGCTGTTCCCCCCGGCTTTCGTGAATCCTTCACCGCTCAACCGCACGGAAACCCACGTCGAGAATCTCCAAGCGCTTCGCGTGCGTTCCCATCCGCTGCATGAACCCCGCGAAATCCTTGCGTGATTTCGGCGTCCACAGCACTTCCGCCAGCGCTGTCATGCGCGGATAGGCCATGTACTCGACTTGCTTGGGTCCCTTGATGTACTCCGTCCAGATCTGTCCCTGCGCGCCGAGTATGTGGTGCGCGAAACGGGCCTCCAGGTCGCGCGGCACAGGCTCGAAGGCGTATACGGAATCGATCGGCGTAAATCCACCAATCGCGAGTGGCTCCCCCTCGCGGTCGCGCGACTGGTAGTGGTCGAAGTAGAGGTGGCTACTCGGCGCCATGATGACGTCGTGCCCCTGCCGGGCGGCCGCAATTCCACCTCTCGTTCCACGCCACGACATAACTGTCGTGCTCGGCGGAAGACCGCCTTCCAGGATCTCGTCCCAGCCGACCAGGCGCCGGCCGCGCTTCGTCAGGAAGACACTCATCTGCCGGATGAACCAGCTCTGCAGCTCGTCTTCGTCATTGATCCGAAGCTCCCGCATTCGCGCCTGCACCCGAGGACTCGATTTCCATAACGTTTTTACAGCCTCGTCGCCGCCGACATGGATGAACTTGCTGGGGAAAAGCTGCAATGTTTCAGTCAGCACGTCCTGCATGAATTCGACAGTGCGCATCTCGGCGTTGAGTATGCTCTGATTGTCGGCCCAAACCGTAAGCACTTCGAGTGTGTCGTCGACGACACCGAGGTGTGGATAGGCGGCAATGGCCGCCCGGGCGTGACCCGGCATTTCTATTTCGGGCACGACCGTGATGTGCCGAGCCTTCGCGTACGCTACGATCTCGCGAACGTCGTCCTGCGTGTAGAAGCCGCCGTGCCGCTCGCCGTCGAACACCCGCTTGGCCGGATCTTTTTCATGGCGTCCGACGAGCGTCTCCTTCCGCCAGGCGCCGACCTCCGTGAGCCTTGGGTACTTCCTTATCTCCAGCCGCCACCCCTGGTCATCGGTGAGGTGCCAGTGGAAGGTGTTCATCTTATGAAGCGCGAGAAGATCGATGTACTTTTTGACGAACTCCTTCGGCATGAAGTGGCGGGAGACGTCAAGA
>JACDCM010000125.1 GCA_013817545.1 Gemmatimonadaceae bacterium
CCGATTCCCCTCCCGCCCTACTATGCTACCGTCCCGCGCCGACACCCTCGCCCTCGTCCACGAGTACACCGCTAGCGACTCGCTACGCAAACACATGCTTTCTGTCGAAGCAGCCATGCGCGCGTACGCCGAACGGTTTGGCGAAGATCCTGACCGCTGGGGGATCGCGGGGCTCGTGCATGACTTCGACTATGAGCGGTGGCCGAACGCGGAGCATCATCCAGACCGCGAGCATCCCGCCGAGGGCGTTCGCATTCTTCGCGAGCTCGGTTACCCGGAAGACATACTCATGGCCATCATGGGCCACGCAACGTACTCTGGCATTTCCCGCGAAACTCGTATGGCGAAGACTCTATTTGCTGTTGACGAGTTGACTGGACTCATCACCGCTACGGCGCTCGTCAGGCCCAGCAAGAGCGTTCACGAGGTAGATGCGAGATCGGTTCGGAAGAAGATGAAGGACAAGGGCTTCGCGCGTGGCGTAAGCCGCGACGACGTGCTCCAGGGCACGGCGGAGCTCGGCGTAGACCTTGATGCTCACATTCAGTTCGTGATCGAGGCCATGCAGCGGTCCGCGGATGCGATAGGCCTCGGTGGCCAGCCTGCGGCGACGGTGATTTGAGAAATGGCTTCAACGTTTTGCCCAAACGGCGCGTTCATCAAGTGAGAGATATTCATACTAATGGCAACCGCTGTTCGCACGTTCACCGTGCACTCAGACTACGCGCCGCCGCCTGAAGGTCCGCGCGTTGAGGGCGAGCGTTCGCTCGTTCTCGAAGCGCAAAAGGGCAGCCGCGATGCGTTTGCGGCGCTCGTGCGTCGCCATCAGGTTCGCGCATTTGCAATAGCTCGCGCAGTCACGCTTACGAAAGAGGACGCGGAGGACGCCGTGCAGGAGGGCTTCCTGCACGCTTACAAGGCGCTTGCCCGTTTCAGACCGGATCAGCCCTTTGGAGCATGGATCGGGCGCATAGTAGCAAATGCCGCCCTCGACATAGGCCGACGGCGCAAGGTTCGGGACGCCGATCAGCTGCACGAGTCTGTGGCGGCACCCTTTCACGATCCCGCCGAATCGGATGAGTTGCGGCGGCGGCTCCGCACGGGACTGGAATCGCTGCCCGAGCGGCAGCGAGCAGTGATCGTAATGCACGATGTGGAAGGCTTTACACACGGCGAGATCGGGGAAATGCTGAGCATGCCCGAGGGGACAGCTCGATCGGATCTGCATCATGCGCGTGCGGCCTTGCGCCGCATGCTAAGCGATTTACGGAGTGATTGAAGAATGACTGACTTACGCATTGGTCCCCAGGGACGAGACGACGATCTCACGCAGCGCCTGCGTGCCATCTATGCGCGGCCATCAGACGCCGCGTACTGGACGGCCCTGGAAGCGCGGATCATGGCACACATCTCGGAAGAAGTTGAGGGGTGGTGGACGCCCTTCCGTGAGTGGGTCCGCGTGGGTCTGGTCGCTGCGGGAGTCGCAGGCATTGCTGCCGGCGCTGCCGCCGAACGAGCCCACGATGCGCAGACAAGTCTGGCATACCGTACGGTTGTCGAGACGCCGCGCACTCTCACGGCACAAATTGCCACGCAAACGGGAGATCAGTCCTCGCGCGAGGCAACCCTTCAGTACCTAATATCACCCTAACGGGAGTCGGGAATGGTCGGGTCCAAAAAATTGGCCATAGTTTTTCTCCTTGGAGCGCTGTTGGTCGGAGCGACGCTGACGTACGCGGCCGACCGGGTGATGGGTGATCACGACTGTGCGCAGTCGCGTGACAGAACGAAGCTTCGCGGAAGGCTCGCGGACGATCTCTCGCTCTCGAGTGCGCAGCGTCTTCTTCTCGACAGCATTCTCGAACGCCGCCATTCGGATATGGACGTCGTTCTCGATCCGGTGCGACCGGCACTGGACTCAATTCGTTCTCGGGCGCGAGGGGAGATAGTTCGCATGCTGGATGACAGGCAGCAGGCTGCATTTCAGAAGATTCTGGCGAAGCAGGAGAAGGGCGACGGGTCCCATGGCCGCGGCGGCTCAAAGTGATGCGCCGGGCGATATTCGCACTTGCCCTTTTTCCACTCACCTTGGCGGCCCAGGCACCCGCCGATGGAGGCGCTCGCCCTATTACACTCGAGGAGGCCGTGCGCCTCGCTCGGCGGAATGCCCCCGCCACCGTCCAGGCGCGAGGAACGGAGCGCACAAGCCGCGCAGCGGTTCGCTCGGCTTATGCTGCCTTCCTTCCGAATGTGTCGGTGTCCGCGGGAAGCATTCGCCAATTCACCAACGATCAGACTTTTGAGCGTGACGGTCAGATCGTCACCTTGAATCCCGAGCCGTGGTCGTACAGCACAGGGCTCAACTTCAACGTTGACCTGTTCGATGGTGGGCGGCGCTACTTCAACATCGGCTCGGCCAAGGCCGCCGTCGACGCGGCGGAGGCCAACGACGTGACGCAGCAGTTCCGAGTCGCGCTCGACGTCAAGCAACAATTCTTCAATGTGCTTGCTGCTCGCGAATCGGAAGCGGCCGCCCGGGCGCAGCTCGGCCAGGCGGAGCAGCAGCTTCGCGCCGCCTCTGCTCGGGTAGCCGCTGGTGTCGCCACGAAGTCCGACTCACTCCGTTCCGTCATTCAGGTGGGAAACGCACAATTGGCGCTCCTCACCGCGGAGAATAATCTCAGGTCGGCAAACGCGGCACTGACGCGGTTCGTCGCTACGCCTTTTCTCGTCACTGCTTCGCCATCTGATACCGTCGATCGCGAAGCAGCCATCCCCGATAGCGCAGATCTGGCGCGCTTTGCTATCGAGGGCCCGGCCGTGCGCCAGGCTGAAGCAAATCTTACCGCGGCCAAGGCGTTGCGCCGGGCGGCACAGGCGCCGTACCTCCCGTCGGTCACCGCCAGCTACTTCCGCGGGGGAAGCGGCATCGATCGGTTCGGCTTCGGTGGGGACTCGTACTCCTACAATGGCTCGCTCCGGTTTGCGCTCAGCTATCCGCTGTTCAACCAGTTCAATCGCGAAGAGAATAACGTTCGCGCATCGGTCGCCCGCGATAACGCCGAGGCAGCGCTGCGCGACGCACGCTTCGCCGCGCAGCAGAGTCTTGTGCAGTTCCTCGGCATACGCGGGACGGCCGAACAGCGGATCAGAATCCAGCAGGCTTCGGTTGCCGCGGCGGAAGAGGATCTCCGCGTCCAGCAGCAGCGTTACGGACTTGGGGCATCGACTCTGCTCGACCTGCTCACATCGCAGACTCAGCTGGACCAGGCTCGCGCGGCGCTCATCGCGGCTCGGTACGACTACCGCGTTGCCAATGCTCAGCTGGAAGCACTTATCGGAAGAGAGTTCTGATAAAGGATTTCGGACTGCGGATTGCGGATCTGATTCATCAGCAGGACTTGGTAACTACTACGGAAAATGATCAAAAACGTGAAGCAGTTCTTTTCGCTCTCGGTCGCGGCGCTGGTGCTTGCCTCATGCGCCAAGAAAGACGATGAAAAGCCCCGGATTCAGACCGCCACCGTTGAGCGTCGTGACATCGTGATCGATGCGCAGGCAACGGGCGTAGTAGAGCCAATCAACGTGGTCGAGGTCAAGTCAAAGGCGTCCGGGCAAATCGTCAAGATGCCGGTCGAAACGGGGACATTCGTGAAGCCCGGCGACTTGCTCGTACAGGTGGACACGCGCGACGTGCGAAACCAGTACGATCAGACGGTCGCGGACGTTCGAGCCGCGGAAGCACGTGTGCAGGTTGTCGGTGCGCAGAGAAAGCGCTCGGATGAGCTTTTCGGACAGCGCATCATGACCGCCCAGGAGCACGAGTCCGCCACTCTCGATTATGCGAACGCTCAGGCGCAGCTGGTGCGCGCGCGCACCAATCTAGACTTGGCGCAGCAGCGTTTGGAAGACGCGACGGTTCGCGCGCCTGTCGCCGGAACGATCATCGACAAGACTGTCTCTCTCGGACAGGTAATCACGTCGGCTACAGGAGCATTCGGCGGCGGGACCACACTTCTCAAGATGGCCGACCTTACGAAAGTTCGGGTACGGGCGCTGGTGAACGAGAGTGATATTGGCAATTTGCAGCCCGGTATGAACGCGACGGTAATCGTGGATGCATATCCCGACCGGCCGTTCCAGGGGACCGTGGAGAAGATCGAACCGCAGGCGGTCGTGCAGCAGAGCGTGACAATGTTCCCCGTCCTTGTCTCAATTGCGAACCGCGACGGTCTGCTCAAGCCGGGTATGAACGGTGAGGTCTCCATTCTCATCGACCGCCGGGAAAACGTGCTATCCGTACCCAATGACGCGATTCGTAATCCAAGAGAGGCGGTCGCTGCCGCTACCGCGCTTGGACTCGATCCCGAAGTGGTTGCCAAGCAGCTCCAGGCGCAGTTCGCCGGAATGGGCAGAGGCGGTAGTGGCGGTGCTGCACCCGCAAACGCCAATGGCGGCAGGCAGGTTCGCGTGCAGACATCGCAGGGCGAGGTCGCGCTCGATCAAGCGCCGGAGCAGCAGGGTCAAGGTATGCAGCTTCCACAAGTGACTGACGCCCAGTGCAAGAATATCGAAGCCGCGTTCGCGAAGAAGCCGGATTCGCGCGCAAAGCTCACGGCGTTGCGCGAGCGCATGCGTGGCGGAGAGATCGATCGAGTGCAGATGATGTCGGAATCGCGCGCGATCTACACCGAGCTTGGTGTCGACGCCAGGGTAGCGACGGCGTGCCGGATGCGCGATCGCGGCACTGGTGCCTCTGCGCAACCGGGCGCTCCTCAGACGGACTCCGACGCGCAGCCGCAGACGAATCGGCGAAGAGGATCGGCTGACTCCCAATCCGCAGTCCGCAATCCGCAATCGGAAGTCTCCAATCCGCAATCGGCCACTGGGGCGCCCTCGTCGGGAGGTGTCTCGCGCGCGCGAACGCGCCCAGGTCTCGTCTTTCTGGCCGACAGCGGTACTTTCGAGCCGCGCATGATTCGCCTTGGTGCCAGCAACTACGACTACACTGAAATTCTCGGCGGACTTGAAGAGGGCGACCAGGTCGCGCTCGTCGCCGCTGCTCAAATGCAGCAGCAACGACTGGCTGCACAGGATCGATTCCGCGGCATGACCGGCGGCGGCGCAGTGCCGGGCATGCAACGGCAGACTACGCCCCCTGGCGGCGCACCATCCGGCGGTGGCGGCGGTGGTGGTGGCCGTCGCGGACAGCCCTAAATGCTGCTCGGGGAAATTCTCAGCGTCGCGCTAGGGGCGCTACGCGTCAACAAGCTTCGGTCCGCCCTCACGATGCTCGGCATTGTTATTGGCGTTGCGGCTGTCATAGCGATGGTCGCACTTGGCAAAGGCGCCGAGCGGTCGGTGCAGGAGCGCATTTCAGCACTGGGCACGACTCTGCTCTCAGTAATGCCCGGCCAGGCGTTCGGCGCGGGCGGAATCCGCATGGATGAGCGCACCCGCATGACTTTGGCGGACGCGAGAGCGCTCGAGGAGCGCGCGACTTTTCTCACCGCTGTCCAGCCGGAAATGCAGAGACAGCTTCAGGTCCAGTATCTCACCAAGAACACGAACACATCTATCGCCGGCGTGACCGCGAACTACCCCGAAGTGCGCAATTTCACCGTTCGCGCGGGCCGCATGTTCACCTCTGGAGAAGATCAAGCGCGCAAGCGCGTGGCAGTGCTCGGTCCGCTCGTGCTCGAGAACCTCGGCTTCGAGAATCCTGAGGGCATCATTGGAGAGCAGATTCGCATCCGGGGTATTCAGTTCGAGGTCATCGGCGTTCTCGAGTCAAAGGGACAGGGCGGCGGATTCTTCAATCCCGATGACCAGGTGCTGATCCCTATCCAGACGGCGCGGTTTCGCGCTTTTGGAACTGACCGGCTGCGCTCCGTGAACGTGCTCGCCAAAAGCGAGGATGAGATTCCGGACGCCATGGCGGAGATTCAGAAAATCCTGCGACGGGAGCATCGCTTGCGTCCGGAACGCCCCGATGACTTCCAGATACGCAACCAGTCAGACTTCCTGAACACCTTCGGTGAGACGGCAGCGGTGTTCACGCGACTGCTACTCGGGATCGCAACCGTCAGCTTGCTCGTTGGCGGCATCGGCATCATGAATATCATGCTGGTTTCGGTGACCGAGAGGACTCGCGAAATCGGGATCAGGAAGGCCCTTGGAGCTACCCGGTTCAACGTATTGCTCCAGTTCCTTATCGAAGCAGTAGTTCTCTCCCTGCTCGGCGGACTGATAGGTATTGCGCTCGGAGTGGGAACGGCGCATTTCCTGGACTGGAAGTTTCAGTGGAATACGGATGTGCAGACATCATCTATCCTGCTCTCCTTTTTCTTTGCGGCGGTGATTGGGGTCTTGTTTGGGGTGTGGCCGGCGAAAAGGGCGGCCTCTCTGGATCCGATCACGGCGCTGAGATATGAGTAGGGAGGACAGGGACAAGGGACAAGGGACAAGGGACAAGGGACAAGGGATAAGGGATAAGGGGCAAGGGATAAGCTCAGAACGCGAAGAAGCAGCTGAAGGTGCTGGCTATCCCTTCCTCTTCCTGACCCCGTTCTCCGAGATGGCCTCCAGGCTCTTGAGTAAGCCTCCCAGGATACGCCCTACCTCCGCGCTCAGTTCAAGCAGACTTTGGGCGTCCTCCAGAGGTATGTAGTCAAGATCTCTCGCGAACTGCAGATGGGTTTCCAGCTCCATAAGGGAGCCGTGAGCAATTCGCAAATGCCGGATATAGTCTCCGCGATACCTCCGGCCGTTGCCTTCTGCGATATTCGCGGGAATTGAAACCGCGGCACCGCGCAGCTGTGCCGAAAGGCCGAACTGTTCTGTACTCGGCAGCACACGAGAAAGCTTCTGGCATTTTATCGCAAGCGCGTATGCCTTCTGCCAAGCTATGAGATCCCGATATTCTCTTACGGCCACAATACCCTCGCCAGGCTAGGTGAATGGTCATACCACTCGCCACCCTAGTGTCTTGTGTAACCGCCCGTGCAATCTATTGAGTGCACGCCAGTCGTTTTGAGACTTACCGGTCTTTGGTACCTTCTTCTAACCTCGGAGATAAGGGACAAGGAGATAAGGGACAAGGAGATAAGGGACAAGGGACAAGGGACAAGGGACAAGGGACAAGGGACAAGGGACAAGGGGAACCGGCAGTCACATGTCCCTTATCCCTTGTCCCTTATCCCTTGTCCCTTCTAACCACCACTCCTACACCTTTGCGAATTGCTCCGCTTCTGTTGATCCATGCAACGCCCCTGTCGCCGCCTGCCCACTCGTCACCGCCATCAAAATCTGATCGAAATAACCCGTCCCCGCCTCACGTTGATGCTTCGTGGCCGTGTAGCCGTCCCTCTCCCGCGCGAACTCCTGATCCTGTATTCGCACGTACGCCGGCATTCCCTCTTCCCGGTACGCGTCGGCCAGTTCGAATGTGTGCAGGTTGATGAGGTGCCATCCCGCAAGGGTAATGAACTGGAATTTGTAGCCCATCGCGCCTAATTCTGTCTGGAACCTTGCGGTGGTGTCCGCATCGATGTTTCGCCTCCAGTTGAAGGAGGGCGAGCAATTGTAAGCCAGGAGCTTTCCGGGGAACTGCGCATGGATCGCCTCAGCGAACTCGCGCGCCTCGTCGAGGTCGGGTTTGGAAGTCTCGAACCAGAGAACATCCGCGTATGGCGCGTAGGCGAGCGCGCGAGCTACCGCTGCCTCCATTCCTCCACGAACGTGAAAATAACCTTCCGGAGTCCGCTCCCCGGTACAGAACGCCCGGTCGCGCTCGTCCACATCGCTGGTGAGCAGAGTCGCCGAGTCGGCATCAGTGCGCGCAATCAGCACGGTCGGCACGTCGAGCACGTCAGCCGCGAATCGCGCGGCGCTCAGCGTCCGGAGAAACTGCGACGTCGGCACCAGCACCTTGCCACCCATGTGTCCACACTTCTTCTCGGAGGCGAGCTGATCTTCGAAGTGCACGCCGCTCGCGCCCCCCTCGATCATCCCTTTCATTAGCTCGAAGGCGTGTATCGGCCCGCCGAAACCCGCTTCTGCATCGGCGACGATCGGCACCATCCATTCGCGGCTCTTCGTGCCTTCGCTCCACTCGATCTGGTCCGCGCGCATAAGAGCGTTATTCAAACGGCGCACCAGATTGGGAACGCTATTGGAGGGATACAAACTCTGATCCGGGTACGTCTGACCGCCGGAGTTTCCATCGGCCGCAACCTGCCAACCGCTCAGATAGATAGCGCGTAGCCCCGCTTTGACCATCTGCACGGCCTGCGCGCCGGTGAGCGCACCGAAAGTGTGAATGTAGTCATCCGAGTTCATCATTTCCCACAGCCGCTGTGCGCCTTGCTGTGCGAGTGAGTGCTCGACGCGCACCGAGCCGCGCAAGCGCACCACATCCTCGGCAGTGTAGGAGCGCTCAATCCCGCGCCACCGGGCATCCGTCTCCCAACGCGTCCATAACGCAGAGGCCTGCGCGGCCAGCTTTCTCTGGTGCATGATTTACTCCTTGCGCCTTCTTCGGCGCTCTACGGCAGGTGGCTTGATGCGGGAATGGTAAGAAATTCCGTGAACTGATCGGCGAGCACGAGCAGGTCGAGTAGCTCGGCTGCCTCCCGAAAACGAGAGTTCGGCATGAAGGCTGGGGTAAGCGACGACAGCTCCTGCCGGCGCATCTCGAGATACAGATCGGGGGTGAGCGCGGCGCCGCCACTCATGCGCGCTCGGCAGCGAACCCATTGCCACAGCTGCGAGCGTGAGATCTCCGCGGTGGCCGCGTCCTCCATCAGGTTGTTGATTGCGACCGCGCCCGAGCCTCGCAGCCACGCCTCTATGTATTGAAGCGCTACGCTGATATTTGTCCTGACGCCCGCTGGTGTTATCACTCCTCGGGGAATACGCAGGTCCAGCAGCGCCTCGGCATCGGCTTTCACATCTTCGCGCAGTTTGTCTTTCTGATGCGGACGCTCGCCGAGGGTTCGGTCGAACACTTCCTTCGCGACGGGCACGAGATCCGGATGAGCCACCCATGTCCCATCGAAGCCATCGGCCGCCTCGCGCTCCTTGTCTTCCCTGACCATGCGAAGTGCGGTCTCATTGACTCCTGCGTCGCGACGGCTCGGAATGAACGCAGCCATGCCTCCAATCGCGTGCGCACCGCGGTGATGGCAGGTGCGCACCAGCAGCTGCGCGTACGCCCGCATGAAGGGAACGCCCATGGTCACCTGCGCGCGGTCCGGGAAAACCTCCCCCGTGCATTCCCGCAATTTCTTGATCGCGCTGAAGATGTAGTCCCACCGGCCAGCATTGAGGCCGGCCGCGTGATCGCGCAATTCGTGGAGGATCTCATCCATCTCGAACGCGGCCAGAATCGTTTCGATCAGAACCGTCGCGCGGATAGTGCCGCGTGGAACTCCGAGAGTGTCTTGCGCGAAGTTGAAGACGTCGTTCCAGAGCCGTGCTTCGATGTGGCTCTCTAGCTTCGGCAGATAGAAGTACGGACCCGTGCCGCGGCGAACCAGTTCCTGTGCGTTATGAAAAAAGTACAGACCAAAATCAAAGAGGCTCGCGGAGAGCGGCTCCCCACCCAGGCGAACGTGCCGCTCCGTCAGATGCCACCCGCGCGGGCGCACGACGAGTGTGGCCGTGCGATCAACGAGCTGATAATGCTTTCCCTCCTCGCTGGTGAACTCGAGCGTGCGCCGCACAGCCTGCATCAGGTTTGACTGACCTTCGACGACATTATTCCAGGTGGGGGACAGCGAGTCTTCCAGATCCGCCATGAAAACATTGGCGCCCGAGTTGAGCGCATTGATCATCATCTTGCGCTCTGCCGGACCAGTGATCTCGACTCTACGGTCATCGAGGTCCGCGGGAGCCGGTGCGACTGACCAGGAACCATCGCGCATGCGCGCTGTTTGGGAAAGAAAATTTGGACGGATGCCGGCATCGAGCGCACGCTGGCGTTCCACTCGCTTCTCGAGAAGCGCGGAGCGCGTCGCGCCGAACTGGCGTTCCAGCTTTCCCACGAATGCCAATGCCTCCGGCGTCAATACGCGACCGCTCGCCGGCGAAGCGAGCTCATCGAATTCCACGCGCAAATGCTCGCCCGCGGTCATGCCTCTGCCACCGGACGCTGCGCCGAACCAGAGCGTGCGCGGATCTGACCGCGGGAGTTCATACTGTGGCACGTGTGTGAAGGGCGACGCGGGTGGTGTTCAGAGGGCGCTAAACCGATGGCGGACATACCGGAGGAAAGGCAAGAGGGGGGCCGCGCAAGGCCGGGCTCGGTTATATAG
>JACDCM010000475.1 GCA_013817545.1 Gemmatimonadaceae bacterium
CCCGGCTGCGTGTCGAGCTCACGGAATTCAGGCGGCGGGCCTGGATGGCGGAAGAGATAGGTACTTTCGCCGTCGTATATCGCGAGCGGCATCTGCCGGGGATCAAAGCCAGGCCAGAGAGGGCGAATAGCGAGCTGGTCGACGGCGCGAACGATTTCAAACGCGCCAGGCGCGGCTGGCACCGCGCGCGTACCCGGTCTGACGCATGCGTTCAACAAGGCTGCTGAACAGAGGCATGCAAGCGATAACGACAGACTCGCCTGCATTTGTGTCGCGCGCGAACGACTGGGATGACCATTTTGCATGATCATTGGAGCACAGCGGGCGCGTCGAGGGTTGCCAGTCTTGCGAACCTCGCCGACTTATCCGTCCAACCTGATTACCTCGCTGCTGGAGCCGGCGGAAGCAGTAATGTTTTTTATAGTGTGCTTCCAGAGATCAGTCGAGCGCGCGATCAGCTTACCTGCGTGATACGGGAGCCTCCGCGTGGTTATCCGTGCGGCCGGCGGTCCCGTCTGTCCGAGACCGAACAAATCGCTGGCCCAACGCGGTGAGATTGTCCGCGCTGAGCTCCGTAAGCGATGCAAGCCTGTCGCCCTGAGAAGCGCCCGGATTTCTGATTTCGTAGAAACTGATGTACGGGTCGCTCGCGGCGTCGGTATTCTCGGTGATCCCGGGGCGAAATACCGTCGGATTCGAGAATCGCACGATGCTGCGCTCCGGATCGTAGACGAAATGCTTTAACTCACTGAGCTCACCCAGCACACGCTCAGCCTGCTTTGATCGACGGCTGTTCGGCGAAGGATAGAACTTCCGGAAGAGCATGGGTAGCAGTCGGTAAGACTTGTAAGTGGAGCTGATCATGAACCAATACGCGCGTTGAACAGCAGATTCAGCCGCAATGCCGTACATGAGTTGAACCAGCATCCGCACCGCGGGCGTCGACTGTCCGCCCCAGCTTTCCTTCCGAGCGACTGTATCGCCGGAGTACAGCGCCAGGATGCGCTCGCCGTCCATTGTCGCGTGCAGTCGCATCAGGGTACTGAAGCACCACGCTTTTTGGGAGATGGGATCTGTTCCCAGCACGACCCATTCCTTTTCAGCCAGGTCTCGCTCAAACTGTTGTCGTGATACGTGCAGGTAATACTCGCCAAGCAGTGAATACATCGAGTCACGCTCGGCAACGGTGAGATCACGAACCAGCGAGACACGTATACCGTTGTGCGTATCGGGCGCGGGAAGATGTATGTCAGCCGCGTTCGGCTCAATCGTTACAGATGGCTGCGAATTGAAATTTTCTTCGTGCTTTAACGCGTGCAATTTCACGGATGCCTTTTGGTAAGTGAATCGTGGCTCTTTCTCGCGCGCACAGGCGTGATTTAACGCAGTTCGCTCGAGCCTCCAGACGTGGACTCGGCGAGCTCCCCTTCCGCAACTGGCTCGCCGGGGTTGTCGTACGCGGAGTGCACCAGGGACTGGTAGACGCGGAACTTTCCTCGCTTCCCGAGCTCGAGGCCATCGACCAGACGGACGTGGAACCGAACGGTCGGGCCGAGGACTTTCCCGGCTAGCGCTTCCAACTCCGAGAGCTGCTCCACGGTTGGTGCAATCGCCGGCACCGCGAGCAATACGATGCAGTCCTTTCTCTCCTGTACGATCCGGTACTGGCCGACCCACCGCATCGCACTGTTCTGAAGGGCTGATGCGATCTCGTACGGATGCAGGAGGCGACCATCGGGAAGCGGGAAGTAATCGACCATCCGACCCTGTATCTCGCGCAACGTGGAGAAGGGCTGTCCACAGGCGCATGACTCCTTTCCGCGTGTTACGATGTCGCCAAGCCGGTAGCGGATGAAAGGCATGGCGAACGAGTGCAGGGCGGTTCCCACCACTTCTCCGCGCTCTCCGATTGCGACCGGCTGGTCATCACGCAGCACCTCCAGCAGCACGGCGTCGTCACAGACGTGATACTCGCCGGTCTCCTTGCACTGCCAGGCGGTGCGGCTGAATTCGTGGCTTCCATACGTGTCGTACACGGGCGCGTTGAAGGCTTCGGAAATCTGTCGAGACATGAAAGGAGTGAGGGTTTCGCCCCCAGTGAGAACCATACGAGGGCGGATCGAAGGACGACCCGGCTCCTTCACCAACTGCGACAGGCGGCTCAAGACGCCAGCGTAGCCACCCAGTACCTCCGGTTGAATCGCGGCGAGCTGTTCCAGCATCTCTTCGGGGGGAACGAGACAGTGAATCCACTGCGCCTTGACGCGGTGAATTTTCTGCATCAGCCGCTGAGGAAGCTGATAGTCGTTAGGGTTTGACTTGTGATTGAATATGAGAAGCGCGACGACGTCGTGCCGCCGCAGCCCATAGTACAGCAAAGTCCGGATCCTCGGGACACCCAGGATGCGTTCCTCCATCCAGGAGCGCCGCACGACGAAGGGCTCGCCGGACGAGCCACCTGTGGTGTGGCTTATGAGCTTTTGCGGATCCACACCGCGCGCAACTACATCCTCTGGCGGAAGCCCACGCAGGTCGTTTTTCGTCGTAATGGGGATACGGTACATGTCCGCTGAAGTGCGGATATGTTCCGGCCTCACGCCGGCAGAATCGAAAAGGCGGCGGTAGTAGGGAACGTTCGCATAGGCGTGGCGAATCACGCGGCGGAGCTGCCGGTCCTGAAAACGCAGCAGCGTCTCGCGAGAAGCTCTGGAGTGATGCAGCAGCGACGGCACGAGCGACAGCCGATTCATGATACGGCGATCGCCTCTCGCCGTGGCTCTACTTCGGCAGCTCGCTCGTTCGGAGAGTCAACCAGCGACCTGAAGACGCGGAACTTGCCGTTTGACTCGAGCTCCAGGTCGGAGACCGGTAGCGGCTCGAACTCCACACCCGCGCCCAGGGCAGCGCGCATGCGTACGTGCAGCCACTCGTACGCGTGAGTCACCAGCCGGCGAAGCCGAATATTCTGGAACCGCACGAGCTCCTCGCGCGGTAGCCGCGGATGACGTGCGATAGCGCGAAGGGTGGATGCCGTGACGACAGCGGCTGCTAACACGCGGCTCCCGAGCGCGATTCCTCCGCGTGCGCGGCGATGGCTTGCGGCGAGTGTTGGCGCCGAGTCAACACAGCCTGGAGG
>JACDCM010000126.1 GCA_013817545.1 Gemmatimonadaceae bacterium
GCGATAGGACTCGATGTCCGAAAGTCCAAGGGCTACAGCACGACAGCGGTGAGCGAAGCCGTTCGCGGGCGCATTGACGATATCCGCGCCAGGCTACCTGCCGGCGTGTTGCTCGATGTCGTGCAGGACGCCGGAGAGCGCGTGGACCTTTCCGTGTCAAATGTGCAGGAGGCGCTGATCGAAGGAGCGGCGCTCACGGTGCTCGTCGTTTTCCTCTTTCTCAATTCCTGGCGCTCAACCGTTATCACCGGACTCGCGCTTCCGGTATCCGTGCTCGCGTCATTTATCGCGGTATGGGCTTTTGGCTTCACGCTCAACACGATGTCACTCATGGGATTGTCGCTCGCAATCGGCATCCTCATAGACGACGCGATCGTTGTGCGAGAAAACATCGTACGACACATCGAGATGGGTAAAGATCATTTCACCGCATCGCGCGAGGGTACCGATGAGATAGGGCTCGCGGTCGCGGCGACGACGTTTTCGATCGTGGCGGTGTTTGTTCCGATCGGCTTCATGGGAGGAGTGGGTGGACAGTGGTTCAAGCCTTTCGCACTCACCATTGCGTGTTCAGTACTTGTTTCCCTCTTCGTGTCGTTCTCGCTGGATCCCATGCTGTCCGCGTACTGGGCTGATCCGCAGATCGAGGCGCACGAGCGCAGAAACCCGATCGCTCGGGCCCTCGATCGCTTCAACAGCTGGTTCGATCGACAGGCAAAAAATTATAGGCGTGTCATCGGGTGGGCGCTGGATCACCGCGCCGCGATGGTTCTGCTGGCGGTGGGCTCATTCGTTGGCGCCATCGTCCTGCAGGCTACGTATGGTGGGGGCGGATTCATGCCTGACATGGATCAGTCCGAGGTGCTAATCAAGGTGGAGACGCCGCCCGGATCGAATCTGGACTACACGCGCATCAAGTCCGAGGAAGCAGGGGTCATGGCGCGGGCGCATGAGGACGTCGTGCGATACACGTACACGACCATCGGCGGCGCTTCCGGTGAAGTTGATGCAGCGCAGATCTATGTTCGCCTCAAGAAAAAGAACGAACGGGACATACATCAGGGGGAGTTCGCTCAGCAGTTGCGACGTGAAGTGGCAAGTATTGGCGGCGCGACCGTCTCCGTGTTCAGCGGCTCGTGGGGCGGCGGCGTAAAGCAGATTCAGATAGAGCTGCGCGGTGATGATGCTCAGACGCTGGCACAGCTCGCCGACCGCCTTTCCGCCGAGGTGCGCAGCGTGCCCGGTGTGGTGGACGTGGGGCTGTCCACGAAGGGGCAGCGCCCTGAGTTGAATGTCGAGCTGAACCGCGGTGTGGCAGGCTCGCTCGGCGTCACGGTTGGGCAGGTGGCGCAGTCGCTAAGGCCGGCGTTCGCCGGAATCGATGCAGGCGACTGGGTAGACCCGCAGGGGGAGACCCGCGATGTTGTGGTGCGTCTCGCGCCCGAATCGCGGCGGCGAGCCGCGGACCTCGAGCAGTTGCCACTGGTGGTGCGCGGCGTGGATGGCGGAGCGACTACGCTACCGCTCGGACAGATAGCGAACATCGAGCAGAGCATTGGACCCGCGCAGATCGATCATCTTGACCGAACCAAAGTCGTCGCGGTTCAGGCTAACACGTTCGGGCGGTCGCTCAACGAAGTGCTTCCCGATGTACAAAACAAGGTCGACGCTATTCAGCTTCCGCCCGGATACCGCGTGTCGATGGGTGGCGAGGTGGAGGACCAGGCGGAGGTATTCGGCCAGATCTTCGCCGCGCTCGGTGCCGCGGTGCTCCTGATGTACCTGATTCTGGTGATGCAGTTCGGATCGTTTCTGGATCCACTGGCAATTCTGTTGTCGCTGCCACTATCGCTCATCGGCGTGGTTCTCGCGCTTCTCATTACAGATGATACGCTCAACATCATGAGCATGATCGGCGTGATCCTCTTGATGGGGATTGTCGCCAAGAACGCGATTCTGCTCATTGATTTCGCGAAGTGGTCGCGCGAGCGAGACGGACTTCCACTGCGAGAGGCGCTCATCGAAGCGGGCGCGATCCGCCTGCGACCGATTCTCATGACGACGTTCGCGCTGATCGCGGGAATGATGCCCGTAGCAATCGGCGCCGGAGAGGGGGCGGATTTCCGCGCACCGCTCGGCCGTGCGGTGATCGGCGGCGTCATAACATCGACGTTTCTGACGCTGCTCGTGATCCCGACGTTTTACGAGATCATGGACGAGTGGCGTGAGAAAGCGGGGCGGCTGTTCGGGGTGAAGACGAAGCAGCGGACCGCGGAACACAGGGTTGTGAGGCCGGTGGCGCAATCGGGAGATTGAATCTCCGATTTGCCCTGTGGTTCGAGTTCGCAACGAGTGCGGTGTTCGGTGCTTGGTGTTCGGTTGGTACTGCGCGGTTTTCGGTGCCCGGGTTGTACTGCTCGGTGATCGGTTCCCGGGGGAGTCCGATTCGAGCGACGTGACTGTGGATTACGCTGCTCGGGTGGTTGCTGGCTCGCTGGTGTTCGTAACGTTGGTGCGCTCGGTATCGCTCCTTCCTGTGGTCGTTATGAGCGCGACTGATCCAACTATGATCGCGCCTGCGAGCAGTGTGCGCTGGGTTACCGGCTCTGACAGAACCAGCCAGCCGAGAAATACTGCTACTGTTGGATTCACGTATGCATAGGTCGAGACTCGCGCCGCGGGTTGGACTCGGAGCAGCCAGATGTAGGCGGTGTATCCGATTAGCGACCCGAATACCAGGAGATATGCCATAGCGAGTAGCGACCTTCCCGACACTGCTTCGATGTCCAGTCGTGGTAGCTCGCCGAAGAGGAGCCCAGCGATCAAAAGCAGCGCGCCTCCGCCCAGCATCTCCATTCCCATTGCCAGAATCGATGACGATGGAAGCGTCGAGCGCCGCGAGTACAGTGATCCCGCAGCCCAGGACATCGAGCCAAGCATCAGAACCACCACGCTGAGGGGATCGACGCCCTCCTTGCCTCCCCAAAGGGCGGGTCCCGCCAGCACAGCCAGTCCCACAAGTCCGAGCACGACACCCATAGCGACTCCGGTAGTCGGACGCACCTTCCGTGGTCCCAGCCACTCGAATAGCACAATCCAGAGCGGAACCATTGCGACGAGCAATGAAACGATGCCTGTGGGTACATGCTGCGCTGCCCACATCACCGCGCCATTCCCGCCGAGCAGAAGCAATCCCCCGACAATCGTTGCGGCGAGCCAGTGCCGAGGAGTAGGAGATGCGTCTCCCCTGGACCGCGCCCACACGTACAGGATCGCGCCGGCTAATAGAAAGCGGACACCACCCATCAGAAATGGCGGGATGGTTTCGATCGCGACGCGAATTCCGAGGTAGGTCGATCCCCAGATCACGTACACGGCGGCAAACGCGGCAATCACTCTGCCGCGGGATGATGGGTCGGTCGCCGTCACGGTGTCAGGTGGAGGAGCTGCGCCGCTTGAATTTCAAGCACACTCAATTATAAGGGTTTGCCTGCCAGCGCACGCTGACCAACACCGTCGAACATATGTGAGGCCTGACGCTAGTGGCGAATCTTTGCCCCTGCTATTTTACTCACACAACGCGGTGTCGTGAGAAGTCGACCGGACGCTGCCTTCTACGTTCCCTTGATTTCCGCGATATGATCCGCCGTATAGCTGTCCCGATCGCAATAATCGCGTTACTCGCCGGGTGCCGCGCGAGCCAGGCTGTCGACATTCCGAGTGGACCGCCATCCATTCGCGGCACGATAACGAACTCCACTGCCGCGACCGGTGGTGATCGGCTCGGGTCGATTCTCGTCGAAGAAGTCCCGTCTGACCAATCGGGTTCGGCAAAATCCAGCGTACGCGTGACGCGCGAGACGCGAATCCTGGTTCGCGGCACTACGGGACTCAAGCGTGGCACGTTCGCCGACCTTCTCACGGGGCAAATCGCCGAGGCGTGGTTTACGGGCCCGGTGATGGAGTCGTATCCGACTCAGGCGACGGCGAGCGTGGTAGTGGTAAACGCGGACTCGTAGTTTCGCCTCTCTCACCTCCAACAATGGTAGCCAGCGCCCATCGGGCCGAGCAGGCCGAAGCATTCTACAGGTGCGACATCGAGATCCAGGCCGTCGACCGCGATGACGCTGCCGTAGCTCTTGCGAAGCGATCGGACGCGAAGGGCGGGTGGGGGTGACTGCAATCCGCAATCCGCAATCCTACTGCGCATACCTAAGGACATCGTACAGGAATCTTACACCGAATCCAATGTTCTCGATCGAGATGCGTTCATCGTTGCCGTGCACGCCTTTCTGGTTATCCTCGACTGGGACCTTGAAGGGAGAGAATCCGTACGTGATGATGCCGAGCTTCCGGTAGGTTGGCCGGTCAGTTGCGGCGGTAAGCATTGGGGTAGTTACCAACGCAGTGGAATCACGTTCGTGCGCGGCGCGTTCGATCGCGCGGAAAAGGTCGGTATCGGTCGGGTTCTCGAGCGGAACTTTGGGTTGGAGAAGGGTGCGCCACTTCACAGCCGTGTCGCCAACGACGCGCTGTAACTCGGCGAGAACTCGCTCTGGATTCTGGTCCGGAAGCAATCTGATGTCGACTTCCGCTGTCGCTTCAGCGGGAATGACATTCGTCTTGTTTGAGCCGTTGACGACTGTGAGCGAAACGGTGTTGCGGAGAATGGCATTCCAGTACACATCGCTGGTGAGCCAGCTTCGGGCGCGCGGAATCGCGGTTGCAGCTCGAACGTTCGCGAGCCACGTTCGCCGCTCGCCCGTGTAATTGCGAGATAAGTCGCGGAAGAATTTCTGCACACCAGGAGTGACGTGCAGGGGCGTTTCGAACATCGCAATATTGTGCAGGGCGCGAATCAGACGCGGAACCGGGTTCTGCCTTGTGGGACGCGATCCATGCGAAGGCGTGCCCTTTACAGTCAGATGCTGCCAGAAGGTGCGCTTCTCCGCGACTCCAATGCCATAGTACTCGAGCTTGCCGTTCCGGATAGGATTGTTACCGCCTTCTGTGAAGAGGAACTCCACGTCCTTCAGCAAATCGGCATGGCGGTCCACGAACACCAGCGCTCCTGTGGAAGCGAGTTCTTCGTCCGTGTTTGCGATAAACACGATATCGCGCGTAAGAGATACTCCGCTCCTCTTGAGGGCGAGCATCGCCATGAGGTGCACGATCCCATCACCTTTCATGTCGAGCGCGCCTCGGCCGTAAAGAAATCCATCCCTGGTAGCGCCCGCAAAGGGATCGACCGTCCAGTAGCGCGGATCACTCGGCACCACGTCTATATGGTGCACCAGCGCGATCGCCTTCTTGGAGCCGTCTCCCTTGAGCCGCGCGTACAGATTTCCACGTCCCTTACCCAGCTCGGCCGTGTCGAGAATCTGAACTTCGAATCCCTCGCTTTCGAGGATGCCCTTCAGGAAGAGCGCACCTTGTAGCTCGTTACCAGGCGGATTGGTCGTGTTGATCTTGAGATAGTCCGACAAAACGCGGACAGTCTCATCGCCGAGCGCATTCCAGTCCGGCTGCGAAGGCGTCTGTGACGGGAGGGGGATCGCCGCCGCCAGAGCAGCGGTGAGGAGAAGAGAACAACGAATCATAGGGGGAATCAAAAGGGAAATGCCGGAGCGCCCGGACACCGTGCAGTCAACCGAACCCGAGCACCGCGCAGTGCCAAACCGGGCACCGGGCACCGAACACCGTACCCGTTGCGCGAGAAGTGCGAAGTATGTCAGGCTCAGAGCGGTGAAGCTATCAAAGTTGCCAGCCCGGCGAAACTCCGCGACCGCCCAAGCGTAGAATGACATGTAGCAACCCTCCAGAGACCCCCCATGCTTCTAATTCTTGCCACAGCCGTCGCGCTCCAATCCTCCATCACCATCGGATCGCGCCCCAAACAGGATACGACTAAACTCTCAGCCCGCGATTCCACCCGGATAGCGCGCCGTGACTCCATCCGCGCACGCGTCGACTCGATTCGGGACGAGCGCGAGAAGCGTCTCCCGCGCCGGGATTCGGTAACAGCGAAGCACCTCGGCTCCGCCTTTCGCGATGCCGCCGCACGCACTCTACTCCAGAGAGCGCGGGTCGCTCGCCTCGAGCAGGATTCCACTCTGCTCGCCTACGATGCGACAGCCTACCAGCGCATTTCCGCCGGGCTCGGCTTCAAGAAAATCGGGCGTGACCGTTTGCTCTTCCGGCGCGAAAACGCATCGAGAGTGCGTTGGCGCCGCGGTGAGGGGGTATGGATTGACGTGAAGGGAATGCGCACGGCGCTGCCGGCGATTCCGAAAGCGCGTGTGGAAATGGACTCAGATGACGACTTTACTCCCATTCCCTATTACCCGGGGCGGGAAGCCATGTGGGTGGGAAGTGGTATGGTAAAACGCGAGGTCGACGATCGGGAGATAGTACATCCGCTCGCGGAAGGAGCGGAGGCGTACTACCAATACTCCACCGGCGACTCGATCATATTCCGGCTGCCGGATGGCTCTCGTATTCGTTTGGGGGAGCTGGAGGTCACAGCTCGCCGTCCGAAGTGGAATCTTATCGTCGGGAGCTTCTGGTTCGACCAGTCGAGCGCTCAGCTTGTCCGCGCGGCGTACCGCCTCTCCATTCCGATGGACATTGTGGAAATTGAAGCGTCCGAAGGCGATGATGACGAGATCCCGCGCTGGCTTAGGCCAATGACGGCCAACATCAAGGGAATAACCGTCGAGTACGGACTGCACAAAGGACGCTGGTGGCTGCCGCGCTCGCAGGTGGCGGAAGGTGACGCTCAGATCAGCGTCATGCGTGTGCCGTTCAAGCTGGAGGAGAGCTTCAAGTACGCCAGCGTGAACGGAACTGGCGCGCTGCCCACCCTTCCGATTCTCGCGCAGCGTCAGGATTCTCTGGCAGAACATGATACGGCCGCGGTTGACTCGACGGGACGGCGCCGGAGGCGTTCGTCGTCAGTTGACGATGGAGACGCGACAATCCACGTGCGCGAGCGCCGCAGAGGCGGACCACTCGTGGTGACGCGCGTCCCCAAGGATTCCGCGATGCTCGCGAGCTCCCCGGATCTTCCAAAATCCATCTACGATGACGGCGATGAGCTCTTCGGCAGGGCAGAGGCCGATGAGCTGATGAAAGAACTGGACTTCGGACTTCAGGCAGGCTGGGATCCCCAGCGGCCGAAGCTGCACTACGGCCTTGAACAGGGCCTCTTGCGATACAACCGTGTCGAGGGATTGTCAGCCGGAATTATGGCGACTCAAACGTTCGGTGCCGGCTATTCGGGAAGCGCCATGGCTCGCATCGGGACCGCCGACCACCAGCTCAACGGCGAGCTGAGCATGCTGCGCTCCGATGGGAGGCGAACCTTCGGTGCCACGGCGTACCGACGCCTGGCGCTCGTCAACGATTGGGGAGATCCCTTCGCTCTCGGGCCATCGGTGTCAGCGCTGCTGTTCGGGCGCGAAGATGGACTGTACTACAGGTCGTTCGGAGCTGAACTGACGGCAACTACGGAACGCCGCTCGCCGCTCTCCTTTCGTTTGTTCGCTGAACGGCAGAGCGATGCCGATGTGGAGACGCACTTCTCCGTTGCGAACGTCATCAGCGACACTCGTTTCGTGGATAACGTAGAGTCCAAAGAAGGTTCGATCGCGGGAGTCGGTGCGCGATTCCGCACCTCGCGCGGGCTCGACCCGCATGGGTTCCGCCTGCTCGCCGACGTACGTGCGGAAGGTGCCGCGGGAGCGTTCGATTATTCGCGCGGCGCGTTCGACGCGACCATTTCTCACGGGATCGGACCGCGCCTCGACGGCTCCATTACTCTCAGCGGCGGCACCTCTGGGGGGCGTGTTCCCGCACAGCGCCATTGGTACCTCGGCGGTGCACAGACCATCCGAGGTCACGACGTTGGTGTGGCTTCCGGCAACGCGTTCTGGATGGGGCGTGCCGAGCTGGGCACGAGCTTCATCGCTGCGCGTCCCGTAATCTTTTACGATCTCGGTTGGGCAGGCTCCCGCACCGACTGGCAGCATCCCGGCGTTCCGGTGAGCGGCGCGGGAATCGGAGCTTCCTTCGTGGATGGCCTGTTCAGGTTCGACTTGGCCAAGGGGATACGACCGAACACAGGAGTGCGGGCGTATTTCTATCTCGAGGCGAAGTTCTAGAAATCAGGGACAAGGGACAAGGGACAAGGGACAAGGGACAAGGTTGCAGCGGCAAAGGAGTAGGGATGGCGCCCAAGTTTCCTTTCTGGTTCCCGGTCCCTTGCCCCTTATCCCTTATCCCTTATCCCTTATCCCTGTTCCTTCAGATCTCGCTGGTGCAGTGCGCGCACCGCGAAGCCGCAACATCCACATTCATCTTGCAGTATTGGCATAGCTTGGTGACGGCGGCCGCGGTTGCGGGTGCCGGCTTGATGAACGCCTTGCTGATGCGCCACACCACGAAGCCGATTATCAGGAAATCGATCAGCGCCCCGACGAAGTGACCGATGCCGAAAGTGACGGAGCCCACGGTCCACGTCCATGCGCGCCAATCGCCCGCTGGCGACACCGCACCTACCACTGGCATGATGAAATCGTCCACGACCGCCGCGACGACTTTGCCAAACGCCGCTCCGATTACTACCGCGATCGCGAGTGCGAGAACGTTCTCCTTGATCAGGAAAGCTTTGAAGTCGCGTAACATGGGATTGCGGATTGTGGATTGCGGATTGACTGCGAGCTGCGAAGAACGACTGGAAGGTGTTTTGGCGCGAAGGCATTCGAACCCGACCACTAGGTATTGCGCGCCTCTCCATTTTCCAATCGGTGCGTTTGGCGCCGGTCGCTCGCGCGCGGGGAAGCGACTGCCCGGGCCGCAGGTCGCCGCGACTGTGGGCTGTCCGCCGCGCGATCAGGATTTGACGAAGGAGGAGGACTCTCCCGTTCGATAGGCCGTTTAGCGACTGTGGCCGGTTCAGGCATATGCGTCGCAATTGGCTGCGCATTTTCGTGCAGCCAGGCGAGAGTTGAATCAGCAAAGCTCAATAGCTGATCCGCTGCTTCCGCCTGTGCTTCACGAAGATTCGCGGCAGGTGCTTGGAGGCGAACCGTGATCCTCCGTTCTGGCGGACCCGACCAGGACAGCACCATGCTGTAAAAACCGGCGTCAGATAACAGCACCGCCGTCAGCAGTGGCGGTGGAGCGCGTAAAACGCTCCGCCTTGTCGTAAGCGGGGCCGTCATGGTGCCAGAATTGGGCAATCTGCGCGTAATGGAAGAGGGGAGCAAATCACAATACCCTCGCGCTTCGGTTCTCGCAACGGCAGTGCAAATTGCAATAGTTCGGCTAATGGATGACGCCTGCACCTGGGACGCGCGCGGGAACATTAAACCATTCGAGAACCTCTGGTGCCATCATCGGATAGTTGGCGTCGCCTCGGGTGTTCGCTTCGCCCGCACGAGGGTTTCGAGCTCCCTCTCCCTCAGGTTGAACACGTACCCATTCCCAACGATGCCAACGCGCAGATAGCTCAATGTGAGTTGAGCGCCACGCCTCACCGCATCCGCGTTGTCGAATCGAACACCTCGGCCGTCGACGAAGGTAACCCCTCCCTCACCCACTACGGCTCCGAGGTGCCCGTGCACGACGAGTCCGGTGTCTTCGTCAAGTCCGAGCCCCATGTACGCGGGGTTGGTCGCGACGGCCGAGAATAAACGCTGCAATCTTCGCCGCTGCGCGAAGTGTGTATCTATCATCGCCTGGAAGCCGAGCAGTCCCAGACCGGGACCGATATGCATATCGATCATTGTGCCGTCTTCATCTGGTTCGCCACCGGCGAGGATCACTTCGGTGAGGGCGGCCGCACCGGCACTGGTTCCGCACACGATCGCGCCAGCGCGGTAAGCGTCACGAATTGCGTGTCCCACCTTCGAGCCGCTGATCGTTGCGACGAGCTGCACCTGATCGCCGCCGCCGAGGAAAATACCGGGAGCGTCGCGAATCATGTCGGCGACGTCCTGATATTGCGCGCGCGCGCGGCGGTCGACTATGGGGAATTCCACGTTGTTCGCGCCCGCAACCGCGAGGTCGGCCTTCCACGCGACAGCTGAGCCGACGGGGTCGGCGGAAGCCGTCGTCAAGCCGACGATGCGCGCCCCCTCGTCTGCCTTGCACATGCGCACGAACGTCGCGAGCGCGTCACCCTCGGCGGTGCATCCGCCGCCGATGAGCACGAGTGAGCCCGCGGCTTCGTCCGAGCGCCGACGTGGCGCAGCCTCTACAGC
>JACDCM010000476.1 GCA_013817545.1 Gemmatimonadaceae bacterium
CGCATGCAGTTCTTACCGACATTCATCGGGGCCGCCAGGACAAAGTGCATGAGGCTGGCGCGGTGATCGTTGGCGGCCACACCATAATCGACGAAGAGCTCAAGTATGGTCTCGCAGTAACCGGACGCGTGGATCCTCGGCGCATGCTTACAAATGCTGGAGCGCGAGAGGGGGACGTACTGATTCTCACAAAGCCGCTTGGAACAGGCATCCTTGCAACCGCTCGTAAGAATGGATCGCTCGGTGACGCTGAGCATAACGTCATGCTTGCAACGATGACCGCATTGAACGCAACCGCAAGCAAGGCGGCAGTAGGGCTGGGCGCTCTGTGCGCGACCGATGTCACTGGCTTTGGGCTGCTGGGTCATGCGTCGCACATCGCCAAGGCGAGCAGAGTTACTCTCGCGATTGGCGTTCGGGATATACCAATACTTGCCGGAGCTCGCGCCGCGTGGGCGCACGGTGCGCGGACGGGAGGTGCGGATCGCAATTCTGCGTACCTCCTTGCTCTGGTGGAATGGGGAGCTGTCAGCGACGAGGATCGTGCGCTTGTCGTGGACCCACAGACATCGGGGGGATTACTGGTCGCGCTGCCAGCGGTGCTCGCACAGGATTACCTTTCGCGTGTTCCGGGTGCGGTCGTTATTGGGGAGGTACGCTCCCGCGCTTCGCACGAAATTATCCTGACCTGAGCGAGAGGGGGCGGATGGGGCCTGGTGGCTTCCTCAGTCTTCAAAACTGATGCGACCTGACTTCGTCGGGTTGGGTGGGTTCGATTCCCACACGTTCCCGCCAAGGGAGCGCGCGACGTTAATCTCTCGTTGTTCGCTGCTGGCACTGCTGCTCTTTTCAGCGAGCAGTGAGATCGGCGCGCAACAAGCGGACAGCTTGCGCGCCGGAGCATCGGTTGTGCGTTCCGCGTCGGTGGATACCGCGGTGCTGCGGCCTCCGATTTCACCCCGTCGCGCTTTCCTTCGCTCGCTGCTCATCCCGGGTTGGGGACAGACTTCCCTGGGGCGAGGAACGGCCGGCGGCTTGTTTGTGCTCATGGAGGGCGTAACTGCCGCGATGATAGTGAAATCGAGCGACGATCTGGGACGCGCCAAGGATGCCCGCGCGGACAGCATTTTTCAGGGATTCCAGGTGAATGCCACTACTGGAGAACTGGAATTGATAGACGGACAGCCGGTGCCTGTCTATCTGCGAAATCCCATTACCGATCGGATTTCCGCACGGCGCCAGCATCTTGAAGACTGGATCGCCCTGATGGCTTTTAACCATCTGTTCGCCGCGGCAGAGGCGTTCGTCGCCGCGCATCTTTATGATGTGCCGGCACGAATCTCAGTGCGACCGTCCGGGAAAGGCATGACGGTCGCTGCGCGAATAGCCTGGTGAGTACGGCGGACGCACCGATCGGAGTGTTTGATTCGGGCATCGGCGGGCTCACGGTGGTGCGCGAGCTGATGCGACAGCTTCCGGAAGAGCGAATCATCTACTTCGGCGACACCGCACGCGTTCCGTACGGGCCGAAGAGTCCGGACACCGTTCGTCGCTATAGCTCCGAGATAGCTGCCTTTCTTGCCAGCGAAGGCGTCAAGGCAGTCGTCGTCGCATGCAATACCGCGACTGCGCATGCGCTGGGAATGCTCCAGGCAAGTCTTCCGTTGCCCATCATCGGAGTGGTGGAGCCTGGCGCGCGCGCAGCTGTGCGCGGAAGTCACGGCGGCGCGATCGGGGTCATCGGAACCGCGGGTACTATCGCTTCGGGCGCGTATGAGCGAGCGATCCGGGCGCTCGAGCCGCAAGTCCGAATCGCGGTGCGGGCTTGTCCGCTATTCGTGCCGTTGGTCGAGGAAGGCTGGCTCGATACCGAGGCCACGCGTTTGATTGCCAGGGAGTATCTCGATCCAATGACAGCGGAGCGCGTCGACACACTCGTGCTCGGCTGTACCCACTACCCGCTGTTAAAACCATTGTTGTCGCAGATTATGGGGCCGAATGTTTGCCTTATAGACAGCGCGGAAGAAACGGCTGCTGAAACAGCCCGAGTTCTCACCGCGCGGGGCTTGCGTGCGCCGTCAGGGGAGCGAGGAGAACATCGATTCGTGGCGTCCGATGCGGCTGAACAGTTTTTACGTATGGGACAACGGTTTCTGGGTTCCGCGATCGAGCGCGTGGAGACAATGACCCTCGGCTGAGCCGTCCCACCGCCGCAGCTCAATGAGGGTCGGCGTGACGCACATGTAGGTGGGCTCGTTTAGCCAACTACCAGCGTTCGCGTAGATACCGCCGGCAGCTCGCTCCAGCACAGCCGCGTGCGAGTGTCCGAGCACCAGTAGCTCGAGATCCTCATTCGCCTGCAACCTTGCGTGCGCGATGTCTCGCAATCCTTCGCCTGCGTCTCCCCACGGGCGGTGGGTACGGCTGGTGTGTGAGCTGCGACGTGCGAGCCGGGTTCCCCAATCAGGATGCAGCCACCGAAATGCTTTCACTGACGCCGGATGGCGGAGCACCGAGCGGAGCATACGGTACTTGCGGTCTTCTCTGGGCCGAAGTCCATCTCCGTGCTCTACCTGCGCTCGCCAGCCAGCGAGAGATCCCTCCCACATTCCCACATGGTAGGTAAGGCCCACCTCTGAAGTCAGAACATCCCCGCCCCAGCAATCGTGATTGCCAGCAATGAGAACAACATCGATTCCCGCGTCACGAAGATCGGCGAGCGCCGCCAGCGTGCGAAAATGCGCTCGCGGGATTACCGTTTTCCACTCGAACCAGAAATCGAAGAGATCCCCGTTTATGAGGAGAGAGTTGGCACGTCCGGGGAGACCCCGGAGAAAAGCCACTAGCTCCCGCTCCGTGGAAGATGATCCAACGCCCAGGTGGGTATCGGAGAGTATATAGCACGGGGCGGCCAGCATGCGGAAATTCTAGCTTGTCGGCGCGCCCTTTACAAACAGGGTGGGAGCATCAAGTTTCCCACGGACGATGCTACCAAAAATGGAGGAAGCATGCCCCAGAATGCTCTTGGGATGATTGAGACGAAGGGTTTGGTTGGCGCTATCGAGGCAGCCGACGCCATGGTAAAAGCGGCGAATGTCCGCCTGGTAGGCAAGGAGAAGGTAGGAGGAGGAT
>JACDCM010000477.1 GCA_013817545.1 Gemmatimonadaceae bacterium
AGCATCAAACCTTCGGAGCCAGTTTCTCTCGAGCGCGCATGAGCCTCGCGCAAATCTGACCAATCACTCTTGTTCACGAGTGGTGAAAGGATAAAGCGCCCGCCGGTGCGCACGGTTGCTATCAGGTTTTCCAACTCTGCTCTCCGTGCGGCAAGCGGCTGCCCGCGGATATCCGCGCCTCCGATCTCGAGCAGATCGTACGCAACAAGCACAACCGGAACTTCAGCGAGAATCTTGCTGCCGAGAGTTTTCCGTCCGATGCGCCGTTGCAGCTGGGCGAAGCTGAGCGGCTTGCCGTCGAGCCATGGAAGAACTTCTCCATCGATAACAGTTCCGTTCGGCAGCATTGCTGATGCCTCCTCCAGCTCCGGAAACCTTTCGGCGACGGATTCTTCTCCACGCGACCAGAGGAAGGTCTGATCGCCTCGCCGAATGAGTTGGGCGCGTATTCCATCCCACTTCCACTCCGCCTGCCAGTTCGCGGGCTCGCCGAGCGTCTCCGGTCCGCCCTCGAGTGCATGCGCGAGAAAAAACGGGTAAGGGCGGGAGACGACCGCATCACGAGTTTCGTGAGACATGAGATGCGCGAAGGCGTCGGCATGAGGCTCCCACGCACCTGACAGCCGGTGAGCCATGGCTGCCTCATCGATCCCGCTTGCTTGCGAGAGTGCCCGCACCACAAGGCTATGCGAGACGCCAACGCGGAACCCGCCAGTGATGAGCTTGTTCCATACGAAGCGCTCCGTTCCGCTGAGCTCGCGCCATGCGCCAACAATCGCGCTCTGCTGTATCGACTCATGCTCGCCTGCGAGCGGCAGGACGACATGCTCCATCCAATGGTGCAAGGGCCGTCCGGCAGCAGGCGCGGAGTCAGGCAGGAGCAGAGAAATGGTCTCCGCGAGATCGCCGACCGCTTGATAGCACTCCTCGAACAACCACGGTGGCGTACCCGATTCTTCCATCGCCCACGCGGCCAGTCGCCGGACGGGGATGAGACGTTTGGGACGGCCACCTCTCAGGAAATACACGGCCCAGGCAGAGTCAGGCGCGTCGGCTTCGGCGAAGTAGCGTACCATTGCCGCGACCTTGGCTCCGGTCTTCGTCGTTTCGTCCAACTCAGCGAAAAGCCGCGCGAATAACTTCACTCGAAAGCAGCCTCGTCGGGCGCGGTTGGTTCGGTTTCCATTTCTCCTTCCCACCGGCTCGCGATTGCGCGGGCGTCAATGCCGTGATCGATGAGCCAGCGAACCACCGGCTCCCGGTAACCGTGCGTGACCCAGACGGACTGCGCCTCGGTAGCGGCAATCGCTTCCAGCAGTGCGGGCCAGTCGACGTGATCGGAGAATGCAAAACCGCGGTCCAGTGAACGTCGCCGGCGAGCGCCTCGAATGCGCATCCACCCTGAAGCGAATGCGGTGGAGATAGTCCCGAACCGCCTCAGCCAGGGGGAGCCAGCCGCAGACGGTGGGGCGATTATCAAAGCCCCCGACCAATCCTGGCCGCGGGGTGCGGTGGATGCGTAAGTGGTTGGGGGCAGCGCGACACCGCCGTCCCGATAGTCACGATTGAGCCGTTCTACCGTACCGTGTGTGAATATCGGACCCAAATCCGCGTCCAGCAGCCCAGACAGCACGCGTTGCGCTTTTCCAAGCGCATACGCAAACAATACTGAAGCGCGCCCCGCGTCCCGGTTGGCATTCCACCAATGCCGGATCTCCTGGAAGACCTCGGTCTGTGGCGCCCAGCGATAAATGGGCAGGCCGAACGTGGATTCGGTCACGAAAGTATGACAACGAACGGGTTCGAATGGCGTGCAGGTGGCATCGAGTTCGGTTTTGTAATCGCCGGAAACGACCCAGATTTCCCCTCCCTGCTCGATGCGAACCTGGGCGGAGCCGAGTATGTGTCCCGCCGGATGCAGCGAAACGCGGACGCCATTGATGTGAAGCGACTCTCCGTATTCCGCGGTGCGTATATTCGCGTCTGCGCCGAGCCGGGTGCGGAGAACGCGCTCACCCTCTCGGGATCCCAGATACGACCGACAGCCCCAGCGCGCGTGGTCACCGTGCGCGTGCGTGATGATGGCGTGCTCAACGGGGAGCCACGGGTCGACGTAGAAATCGCCCTGCTCGCAGTAGAGTCCACGATCGGTTACGCTGAGTAACATCGGTCTCGCGGCCCAGCGGAATCACACCTGGCTATTTCGGCCATTGTGTCCGGCAGTAGTGGTTTGAGCAAAGTGGCTCGAGGTACCGGTCCCCCCCCAAACGCCGAGCCCGCCTTGAGAGCTGCACGGCGCGCGGCGTCAATGCGATGATCCCAAGGCCCGCACAACCGCACCTGAAAGTCCGATTCGGCGTGTTCGCGCCGCGCATGCGTCGTGAAGCGGGGCAATCGAGATGTTACCATTTGACAACTACCAGGCACCTGTTCATATTTTGGCGAGGGAATTGCTAGACCTTATTTCGACAAAGATGAGGCAACAGTGAGAATACTAGTGACTGGCGGCACCGGTGTGGTAGGCCAATCGGCAGTGACGGCACTTGTCGAAAGTGGACATGAAGTCCGGCTTTTCTCTAGGGACGCAGCAAAGGATGCCTCGGCGTGGCCTAACGGCGTGCAAGCGAACCCCGGCAGCGTTAGCGAGCGCAGCGAGGTCACGGGAAGTGCAGACCAATGTGATGTTGTAGTGCACATCGCGGGTATTGCTTCGGAATCCCCCCCGGATGCCACGTTTGAGAAAATAAACGTCGACGGGACGCGCAACATGCTCAGCGAGGCCGAGCGTGCGGAAGTCGGATTGTTCCTGTACGTCTCCTCCCTGGGCGCTGACCGCGGCTCATCGCCGTATCACAAGTCAAAGCTGCGAGCGGAGGAACTCGTTCGCCGCTACGGCAGAAAATGGATGATTCTACGGCCCGGGAATGTGTATGGTCCGGGCGACGAAGTCATTTCGACGTTGCTGAAGATGATTCGCACGCTGCCCGCGCTTCCGGTCCTGGATGACGGCGAGCAAGCGTTTCAGCCGATATGGGCAAACGACCTTGGAAAGGCGCTCGCCATGGCGGTTGAACGTGAAGATCTCGCGGGACGCGTGCTGGAGCTGGCGGGCAACGAACGGACGTGCACA
>JACDCM010000478.1 GCA_013817545.1 Gemmatimonadaceae bacterium
GCTATAGCGTGCCCGCTCGCGTGGCTCGCGAGACCGTTCCAGTCAGTGAACACGCCGCCGGCCTCCTGTATGACCGGACGTACTGCGGCCGTGTCCCAGGCGGACACAATCGGATCTACCATGATCTCGGCGCGCCCGGTCGCCACGAGTGCGTACCCATAGCAGTCTCCCCACGTACGGGTGAAGCGTGCACGGCTGCGCAATCGATTCCACCCCTCTGCCCGGCCATGTCGCTCAATATTTTCGGCATCCGAGGTAAGGGCCACGGCGGCATCGAGACGGTCGCAGTCCGACACGAGTGCGCGGCGTCCGTTCCACCAGCAACCCTCTCCGAGCGCCGCGCAAACGATCTCGCCCAGCGCGGGAAAGTGCAGCACACCGGCGATCGCGGCGCCTTCTTCCTCCACACCCACGAGCACGCCGTATAGCGGCACGCCGCGCACGAACGAATTGGTGCCATCGATGGGATCCAGAACCCAGCGTCGGCGCGCGCCGCTGCGTGTCTCCCCGAACTCTTCTCCGAGAATGCCATCGTGCGGAAAGCGCGCCTCGATCAGATCGCGAGCAACGCGCTCGCTCTCACGGTCCGCGATCGTGACGAAGCTCTGATCCGCCTTGAGCTCGGCGGCCACACCGGTCTGGAAGTGCGCGAGTGTGACGCGCCCTGCGCGCCACGCGACATCGACCGCCAGCTCGAGCAGCGTAGCGGGGGTTGCGCGACTCATACGCGTGCGCCCGAAAGACGGACTGGAATGTCTGCGCGCGCCAAGTGCTCCTTCACCTGCGGGACTGTATAAGTGCCGTCATGGAACATGCCGGCGACTAGCGCCGCGTCCGCGCCGGCCAGCTTGAATGCGCTGACCAAATGGTCGGGCGATCCGGCGCCGCCGCTGGCGATCACTGGAACGGAGACGGATTCGGCAATGCGTCCGGTCAACCCGAGGTCGTATCCGTTGCGTTGCCCATCCTGATCGATGCTGGTTACCAGCACTTCACCCGCGCCAAGCGACACGCACTGCATGGCCCATGCGGTGGCGTCCAGCTCAGTCGCATTTCGCCCGCCGTGAGTGAACACGCGATACCAGGTATCCGGGATTGGTTCGGCCACTTCGTGGCCTCGCAATGACTTTGTAAGCATCTCGCTCGGTTGAGTCTGATCCGTGCCTGAACGAACAGCTGCCCCCGCGTTGTTGTGCTGCAATCGAGCATCGATGCTCGCAACGATGCACTGTGCGCCAAAGCGCTGCGCCCCGTGCGTCAGCAGCTCCGGCCGCTGCACCGCCGCTGTGTTCACGCTCACCTTGTCCGCACCGGCGCGCAACGCCGCATCGATGTCGGCAAGCTCGGTGATTCCACCGCCCACGGTGAGCGGAATGAATAGCTGTTCCGCGGTGCATTTCACCACATCCAGCAATGTGCGCCGCCCCTGGAGTGATGCGGAAATGTCGAGAAAGACGATTTCGTCTGCGCCCTCATTCTGATACCGGGCGGCCAGCTCGACGGGGTCACCAACGTCACGCAGCCCCTCGAAACTCGTGCCTTTGACGACACGACCGTCGCGCACATCCAGACACACGATCAGGCGCTTGCAAAGCATCTATCGCGCCTCATTCCGGCGGATGTTGATCGAGCCTTTCGTACTGAAAACGGCGCCTCCCGGCTCGAGCGCGCTTCGCAGCGCGAGACCAAGAGCCTTCATCGCCGCTTCGACCACATGGTGCCGGTCGGTGCCGCGAATAACACGCACGTGGAGGGCGATCGCGGCGTTGTCTGCCAGCGAGCGCATGAAGTGATCGTACAGGTGGCTGGGTAGTGGACCCTTGTAGTAAGCCCGTCCACCAGCATCCAGCGCGACGTGCACCAGTGCGTCGTCCATCACGATAGTACGATCTCCGTACCGCGCGCACGTCGGGGGAATGAAGTCCCGAAGCGCGAGACCCAGAGTGATAGCGACGTCCTCAATCAGGTGATGTCGCAGGTCTCCGGTTGCCTCGATCACAAGGCCCAGGCCCGCGTAACGGGCGAACGCGGTGAGCATGTGGTCCAGAAACGGGTTGGTCGTTTCAATCCGGGCGTCACCGTTCGCCGAGATGAAAACGCTCACGCGCGTTTCCCGTGTCTCGCGCACGAGCACACTCACGACGTGAACTCTCGCGCGACCGCTCTCGCGTCGACTGCTCCGGTGTACAAGCTCATTCCGAGCACCGCGCCCGCTACGCCGGTTTGCGCCAACGCACGAAGATCTTCCATGCTGGCAATGCCACCGGAAGCGATAATCGCGTGCCGAGTCGCAGCCGCAAGAACGCTGAACCGCGCCACATCTGCACCCACCATTCTGCCTTCCCTCGAAACGTCCGTCACGAGCACCCCGCCGAGCGCCAGCGCATCCAGCCGTTGCAGCAGCGACTCCGCGGAAATGCCGGCACCCTGAGTCCAGCCGTGTGTAACCACCTCGTCCCCTCTTACGTCCGCGGCCACCACCACCTGGTCCGGCAATCGTTCGGTAAGTGTGGTTAGCCACTCCGGATCCTCGACGACGCGTGTACCTACGACGACGCGTCGCGCGCCCATCGCGATCAGCTCGTCGGCAACGGCGTCGCTCCGCACACCTCCTCCGACTTGCACGGGAACGGTCACGCTGCTGATCAAGTCCCGAATTTCGGCACGGTTATGACTGACCCCGAATGCCGCGTCCAGATCGACCACATGCAGGGCGACAAATCCTGCCTCTACCCATTCGCCGGCGACGGCTACCGGGTCGGGACGGCTGATTCGTTCCCTGTCGGGACGCCCCCCCACGAGCTGAACCACCCGCCCGCCGCGCACATCGATGGCCGCGTAGGCAATCATTGTCCTGCCTCCCGAAGAAAGTTCTGCACCATTCTGACACCCGCGACGTCGCTCTTTTCAGGGTGAAATTGCACGCCCCACGTGCGATTGCGGCGCACAGCCGCGGGGAAGCGCGTGCCTTCATATTCGGTCCAGGCGATGACGTCCGCACTCGCTGATGGGAGCGCCACGAAGCTGTGTGCGTAGTAAGCGATGAGATTATCCGAGCCCGCAAAAAGGGAATCGGCGCTGGCTTCCACCTGGTTCCAGCCCATATGAGGGACACGGCGCGCGGTTAGT
>JACDCM010000479.1 GCA_013817545.1 Gemmatimonadaceae bacterium
CGCGACTGTCTTACCGTGATTACCGGCCTGTCCGGGTCGGGGAAGTCTTCACTCGCTTTCGACACTATCTACGCGGAAGGCCAACGTCGCTACGTCGAGTCCTTGTCCGCATATGCGCGGCAATTCCTCGGACTTATGGAGAAGCCGGACGTCGACGCAATCGAAGGACTGTCGCCAGCCATTTCCATTGAACAGAAATCAGCTGGGCACAACCCGCGTTCGACTGTCGGCACGGTAACCGAGATTTACGATTATCTCCGACTGCTGTACGCGCGCGCTGGTCTGCCGCACTGCGCCTCCTGTGGGCGGCCGGTTCAGCGGCAAACTCCCACACAGATCGCTGAGACTATCCTCACCTGGCCGGAAGGCACACGAATTGAGATCCTCGCTCCGCTCGTGCGGGGACGGAAAGGAGAATTTCGCGACCTGCTGGAAGGCGCCCGCAAATCCGGCTTCATACGCGCACTGATCGACGGCAAGCTCGTGGAGCTTTCCGCGCCGCCCAAGCTCGCAAAAACTCACAACCATACGATTTCCGTTGTAGTGGACCGACTCACCGTGCGCGCCGCGGACCGTGGGCGCCTGACGGACTCGGTGGAGACATCGCTCAAAGCAGCTGATGGACTGATGGAAGTGGTGCGGCATGGGGAGGATGGAAAATCGGTTACGCAGACTTTCTCCGAACGCTTCGGCTGCGCTGAATGCGGTACTTCTCTCGCAGAGCTCGAGCCTCGACAGTTCAGCTTCAATTCCCCTTATGGCGCTTGCCAGGCATGCGGCGGACTCGGCACGAGAAGAGAAGTGAGTGCCGATCTGATACTCGCCGATGCACGTATCTCTATTCTGGAAGGAGTCATTCTTCCATGGGGAGAACCTTCGGGATACCTCCGAAAGACCATGCTTCCCAAGCTGGCGCGGCAGTACCGGTTCGATCTCAACGCGCCATGGGGCGATCTGCCACGAAAAATTCGCGACGTAGTGCTTTTCGGCGTCGCTGACAGAAAGGCTGCATCGCGCTCTGAGACCGGCCTGCTTAAGGGCGAAACCGAAAGCACCTGGGAGGGGGTTGTCGCGAACGTGCAGCGTCGATACGAAGAAACATCATCGGACGCTGTACGCTCGGAGCTGTCGGAATACATGTTGGAAGTGCCGTGCGGTACCTGCCGCGGCCAGCGCCTCAAGCGCGAATCGCTCGCCGTCACGGTTGCGGGGAGCAACATTGGCGAACTCGTTGGCCTGCCGGTGACCGAGGCTCTGCGTTTCGTGAAGTCCGTCCCCATTCGTGGCAACGGCAAGCCAGGACTGGACGCCGATATTGCCGGGCCGATCCTCAAGGAAGTGCGCGAGCGCCTGAGCTTTCTCGTCGACGTGGGACTGGAGTATCTCACGCTCGGTCGCTCCGCGGAATCCCTTTCCGGCGGTGAGGCGCAACGCATTCGACTCGCGACGCAGATCGGCTCCCGATTGGTCGGCGTCCTTTACATACTGGACGAACCTTCAATCGGCCTGCACCAGCGCGACAACGCGCGCCTGCTCGCGACGCTTCGTCAACTGCGCGATCTCGGGAACACCGTCATAGTGGTGGAGCACGACGAGGAGACCATGCGCGAGGCCGACCATCTAATCGATCTCGGTCCTGGCGCAGGCCGGCACGGCGGCTACGTAATCGCCGAGGGGACGATCGAGGAGATTTTGCGGAACCCAAGCTCTGTGACAGGTCAGTACCTCGTCGGCGCCAGGTCGATCGCAGTACCAGCGATCCGCAGGGTTCCTGAGTCTGGACGCGCGATACGGATCGAAGGAGCGCGGGAGCACAACCTTCAGGAGATCGATGCGGAGATTCCCCTTGGACTCTTCGTCGCGGTCACCGGTGTCTCCGGCTCGGGAAAGTCGACTCTAATCGAGGATATCCTCCACAAGGCGCTGGCGCGGCAGTTCTATCGCGCGCGCGTGGTTCCGGGCGCACATGAAAGAATCATGGGACTGGAGCATATCGACAAGGTCATCGATATCGACCAGAGTCCTATTGGACGGACCCCGCGCTCCAACCCAGCGACATACACCGGACTCTTCACTCCCATCAGAGAGCTCTTCGCGGAGCTTCCGGATTCGAAAATTCGCGGCTATGGACCGGGGCGGTTCTCATTCAACGTCAAGGGCGGGCGTTGTGAGGCGTGCCAGGGAGACGGCCTGGTCAAGATCGAGATGCATTTTCTCCCGGACGTGTATGTGCCTTGCGAAGTGTGCAAGGGAAAGCGCTACAACAGGGAAACTCTCGAAGTCCGCTTTCGCGGGTGCAACATCGCGGAAGTTCTCGACAAGACCGTTGAAGACGCGCTGGGTTTCTTCGAGAACCAGCCACGCATCCGGCAGAAGCTCGAGACGCTCAATGACGTTGGTCTTGGCTACATTCACCTGGGCCAGAGCGCCACGACGCTGTCCGGTGGAGAAGCGCAGCGCGTCAAGCTTGCGACCGAGCTATCCAAGCGCGACACGGGACGCACGCTGTACATACTCGACGAACCGACGACCGGCCTGCATTTCGAGGACGTCCGACTGCTGCTGCACGTGCTTCACAGGCTGGTGGACAAGGGAAACACCGTTTTGGTGATCGAGCACAATCTCGACGTTATCAAGACGGCTGACTGGATAATAGATTTGGGTCCGGAAGGTGGCGTTCGCGGCGGAAACATAGTGGCGGTGGGTTCACCGGAGGACGTAGCCGCGATTGACGACTCTTATACCGGACAATACCTGCGTCCGCTGCTCCTGCGGGCGGAGCAACGCGTCGCGGTCTGACGGCCAATCAACTAGTCCCGCCTCACCTCTCTCCTTTTCACCATGGTTTCTCTCCTCGATATCATAGGCCCCGTAATGGTCGGGCCCTCGTCCTCCCACACCGCGGGAGCTTGCAGGCTCGGGCTGCTCGCTCGGGGCCTTGTAGGTGGTACGCCGCAGCGCGCGCTCCTCGAGTTGCATGGTTCCTTTGCACGGACGGGCGAGGGACACGGCACGGACAAGGCGCTCGTCGGCGGATTACTGGGCTTTCGTCCTGACGATGAGCGACTCCGCACCGCCCTCGACATCGCGGAACGGGAAGGGCTGGCCTACACCTTTGAGA
>JACDCM010000127.1 GCA_013817545.1 Gemmatimonadaceae bacterium
TCCACATACACTCCGTGACGTGCGCGATTAGTCAAATTGACTACCCCCACCAGGTCACGATGATAGATCAGTGGAAAGCTTATGAACGACCCGGTCGTGAAGTACTGATCCTTGAGAAAAGGGTGCGAGCCGGCCTCTGCAACATCCTGTACCAGCAGCGGTTCGCGTCGTGCGGCTACCGTGCCTGCGACCCCTTGGCCGAAGTGGATGCGCATTCCCTCGGTTACGTCTGGCGGCAGACCGCGGGAGGCGGCCAGAAAGAGGGTGTATGGCTCGGGCGCGCGAAGCATCAGTGAGCATCTCTGCGCCTGCAAGTCATCGGCGAGGAGCGCAACCAGGCCGTCCACCAGTCGTCGCGGATCGGTCGTTACGGAATCCAGCGCCAGCACGCGGTCGATCAGATAAAGCGATCGGGTCTTCTGGCGAAGACCCTCGCTTCTGCGATGCAACTCGATTTGCGCGCGCTCCAGTTGATCAACAGCTGCCGCAACCTGCCCCTCGACCGTCTCAGCGCGGCGCACCGCCCGCCTGGCTTCCTCGCGTTGCTGCTCAGCTTCTCGCTCGAGTGCGAGAAGTTGGCCAGCGTCCTGTGGGGCTGGCGCCTGCTGAGCGGAATCCCTGGCAACGATCAGTTGCTGCTCGAGGACACCGAGCTTTCGCAAATATTCCTCATGCACTCGGTGCGTTACATCCTCGAGCGTGCGGACGGCCTCGCCACGTGCTTCCCGATCTCCGAAGCGCGCGAACGCCAGGTCGAAAAGCGCGGCATAAGCTCCAAACCGCTCCATTACCCGCGTGCCGAACATGCGACGTGGCTCGAAAAGGGAGAGCACAGCCGCGAGGTTTCCGTCCAGGGTGAGGCCGCGCAATGCAAGCAACCCATCGTCCGGCGCCTGGGTAATGCCGAGGAGGCGCGCATACTGTTCCGAATCGTCCGCCAGATCAACGAAAGCCCCGCCATGCGTGAGCTGCTCTCTAACCGCGGCTGAGAGATGGTCGAGCGTTGTCCCTACCGTCACACGATCGACACCGCCGGAGGCGTTCGGAACGAGTGCGTCTCGAAAAAGCTCCCGGCGCTCGTCGTAACGAATCAGACTAATCCGCGCAGACCGATCGAGCTCGGCTAACGCCTCATCCAGCGCCACGAGCGCCGCCTCGAGATCGGAGGCCGCGCTGAGGGCATGCGCCAGCGAGGCGAGCGTGCGAGGAGGCATCTAGAGCTGCGGCATGAGGTTGGTAAAAGGAGCAGGAATGTAGGAGCGTTACTCATGGACTGTCAATCGCTTAGTGAACGTGTGAGCGCTTGACTTGGCGTCGCTCACGGGTATGTTCCCGCGAATGGTGCAGCAGACCATCCAGCTCGTGTTGGAATATGATGGCGGAGGTTTTTCTGGATGGCAGCGCCAACCGGATTGCAGGACGATTCAGGGTACCCTGGAAGCGGCACTTGGGCAGATATGCTCGGAGCCGGTGGTGGCTATTGCCGCCGGGCGTACGGACGCCGGGGTTCACGCGCGCGGTCAGGCGGTTGGAGTCAAGGTCTCGGAGCGCTGGAACCCGATTGAGCTCCGACGTGCACTCAACGCCATACTTCCAGATGATGTCTGGGTCGCGCGCTCACACTTGATGCGGTCCGAGTTTCATGCGCGTTATAGCGCACTCTCGCGCCGCTACCAATATCATCTGGGCACTGACGACTGCAGCAAATCGCCATTTCGCCGGCGGTGGGAATGGTCTCTGACGCGTCCGCTCTCGCGCGAGCTGCTTGACGGGTGCGCGGGCGCGTTGGTGGGAGATCACTGCTTTCGCGCTTTCGCCGTTCGTGGCACCGCTCCGCGGGACGACATGCATCGCTGTGCCGTGATCGCCGCCTCGTGGAGTGATTGGCGACACGGCCTGGTCTTCGGAATCGAGGCGAATCGTTTTTTACATCACATGGTTCGATTCCTTGTCGGCACGATGATTGACATCGCTGGCGAGCGGCGGCCGCTTTCCGATCTCGAGGCGCTGCTTCGAGCGGATGGCTCAAAGATCACGTCACCTCCCGCACCGGCGCGCGGGCTTTTTCTTGAAACCATACGCTACGCACCGGATCTCTATTTGACATGAAAATTTTTCTCGATACCGCAAACCTGGACGAGATTCGCTGGGCGACTAACCCGGGACTCATCGACGGAGTAGTGACCAGCACCGCCGCCATAGCAGCGGAAGACGGTGGCAGTGAGCTCCCGGCGCATCTCCTCGAAATTTGCCGGCTGGTGCACGGACCCGTGAGTGTGGACATTGCCGCTGTCGATGTTGATGGCATGTACCGGGAAGGCAGAGATCTCGCGCGCCTGGCCGACAACGTCGTGGTTCGCATTCCGATGATCGAGGAGGGAATTATCGCCATGCGGCGGCTGTCCGCGGACGGAGTACGCGTGAACACAACCCTGATCTTTACGGCGGCGCAGGCGCTACTGGCAGCCAAAGCGGGTGCGGCGTACGTAAGCCCGTTCGTCAGTCGAATCGACGATCTCGGCCATGATACACTAGCCGTCATCCGCGACATTCGGGACGTCTTCGATTCCACAAGGGTGGAATGTGAAGTGATTGGCGCTTCGGTCTCGTCCGCCTTCCATTTCACTCAGTGTGCGAAGATCGGCATCGACATAGCGGCGGTGTCACCCTCGGTTCTTCGCGGTCTGCTGGTCCATCCGCTTACCGATCGCGGGCTGGATGAGCTGTTGACCGAGTGGAGCCGGCGTATCGCCAAATCGAGGACGGAAGCATGACCGGGCGACGGCTGGCTTTGACGGTATCAAGCTGTCTGTTTTTCGCGTGCCGCGGAACTGAGATGGATACAGATTCTGCGGCGGTCGTGCGGCCGAGCGTTCGTGAGGCTCATGCTGCTCAAGCAGGCACTTCGCAGGACTCTCGCCGTCGGACGCCCATCACGGACGCCGTTGCCAGAGTGGCACCGTCCGTAGTCACAGTGCAAACAGAGGTGATAGAGCGCGCGCCGGCCGATCCTCTGGAGGCCCTTCTCGGTCGAAGCTCCGGACAACGCATCCTGCCGGGACTGGGATCAGGTTTTATTACCCAGGCCAACGGCATCATTGTCACCAATGCGCACGTGGTGGCGGGCGCCTCGAATATCTCTGTCGCACGCAGCGATGGCACCACGTATCCAGCGAGACTTCTCGGTGCCGATGAGCCAAACGATGTAGCCGTGCTCAAGATCGAGGCGACCAACCTTCCGGTTGCCCCGCTCGGCAACTCCGAAGGTCTCATAATCGGCGAAGTCGCAATCGCGATTGGAAATCCATTCGGTTTCGTGATCGGTAACTCCGAGCCCAGCGTGACGACGGGGGTGGTGAGCGCGACGGGCCGTAACCTCATCACTCCCACCGCTCAAGGACAGATGTATCTGGACATGATTCAGACGGACGCGTCAATCAACCCGGGGAACTCCGGAGGTCCGCTGGTCAATGCGCTGGGCGAAGTTATCGGTGTAAACAGCTCGATCTTTTCGCCAAGTGGCGGTTCGATCGGACTGGGCTTTGCGATTCCGATCAATCGTGTCATACGAGTTACGGAGGATCTTCTCGCACACGGCGCGGTTCGGCGGCCCTGGATCGGCATCAAGACGGAGCTTCCCGCTTCGGGAAGTTCGCGCGGATCGCTGCGGGGCGGAGTAATCGTTCGAACCGTAGCCCCTGGGTCGCCAGCTGCTCGCGCCGGTTTGCTACCCGGAGACCAGCTCGTGCGAGCGAACGGCCGAACGCTTCGCAATCCGTTTGATTGGGAAGCTCTCCTTCTGGAGGCGCGAGTTGGTGAATCAGTTTCTCTGGTAGTAGAGCGCGGGGGGCGCGAGTTTTCCGCGACGGCAGCCGTTGCCGACCTCCCGGATGTCAGCGCTCCAAAGGTGCAGGTTCTGCGCGAGATCGAGTTGATTACTATCACGCCCGCGATTCGATCCGAGCGTGGCATTCGCGCTGATCGCGGCGCCCTCATCTACAAGACCAGTGCTCGAGTTACCAACGAGATAGGCATACAGGAGGGCGATGTCATATTGCAGGTCAATCAGTTGGCAATCGAGCGCGCACAGGATGTGGAGCGTGCGCTCCAACAGGGCAGCAGTGGCGTCGTGCGGATGTTCTTCGAGCGCGGCCGGCGAGTTTACACGACGGAATTCGTAATTCGGTGAGCGCAACGGATCAGTACTCATCGCCGCTCTCGGAGCGGTACGCATCGCAGGCCATGCTCGAGTTATGGTCGCCGAGTACGCGTTACGGTCTCTGGAGGCGCTTGTGGCTCGCGCTAGCCGAAGCGCAGAGCGAGGTCGGGACGCGCGTCGCCATTCCCGATGACGCCCTTCGGCAAATGCGAGCGCACCTGGACGATATCGACTTCGCTGAGGTAGCCGCATTCGAACGCCGCTTCCGACACGATGTGATGGCGCATGTACACGCTTTTGGTGCGGCAGCGCCAGCGGCACGACCTTTCATCCACCTTGGTGCAACCAGCGCCTTTGTCACCGACAACGCCGATCTCATCCTCATGAGACGCGGTCTTGAGCTGCTGCGCACCAGAATCATGACCGTGGTCCGTGCGCTCGCCGCTTTTGCTCGCAGGTGGCGAGCCGAACCGGCCCTCGCGTACACGCACCTGCAGCCTGCTCAACTGACGACCGTCGGCAAGCGCGCTACGCTTTGGATGCAGGACTTCGTGCTCGACCTCGCGGATATCGATCACCGCCTGAAGACATTGCCGTTTCGCGGAGTAAAGGGAACTACGGGCACGCAGGCGAGTTTTCTGGAACTGTGCGGTGGAGACCATGACAAGGTACGGCGTCTGGATAACGTCGTGACAGCCAAGATGGGATTCAAGCACGCACTTCCCGTCACGGGTCAGACGTATACCCGCAAGCTGGACGCTCAAATACTCGGTGTAGTAGCGGGTGTTTCCGCCAGCGCGTCAAAGTTCAGCGCAGATATCCGGATGTTGCAGGCGTTCGGAGAGATCGAGGAGCCGTTCGAAAGCGAACAGATTGGGTCGTCGGCAATGGCGTACAAGCGTAACCCGATGCGATCCGAGCGGATCGCCGGCCTCGCGCGCTTCGTGATGTCACTGGAGAGCAACGCCAATCAGACTCACGCCGTCCAATTCTTCGAGCGGACGTTGGACGATAGCGCTAACCGGCGCTTGGTGCTTCCTGAATCGTTTCTGGCCACAGATGCAATTCTGATTCTGGCCGCCAATATTGCGTCGGGACTTGACGTGCATCCCGCGCGTATCCGCCGGCGCGTGAGGGATGAGATACCCTTCATGGCAACCGAACTCATGATGGTGCGTGCCGTAGAGAAAGGTGCAGATCGGCAGGAAATTCACGAGGCAATTCGCAAGCACAGCATTGAGAGCGCTCGCGTTGTAAAGGAGGAGGGAGGCCAAAACGATCTCCTCGAGCGACTGGCGGCCGATGCAACTCTGCGGCTGTCCGCGAACGGCGTAAGCGGAATTTCCGAAGCTTCGCTTTACGTGGGGCGCGCTCCTGAACAGGTCGATGAATTTCTGCGTGAAGTGGTCGATCCCATTCTCGCCGATGCACCGGCTTCCGGCGAAGTGCACGAGGAGCTTCGCGTCTAGTGCTCATGGCGGTGAGTGACTTGCCACTCCGCCGTACGGGGCGTGGAAAAGTTCGCGACATATACGATGCCGGACTGGATCGGCTTCTGCTCGTGACCACCGACCGCGTAAGCGCCTTCGATATTGTGATGGCCGAGCCTATTCCTCACAAGGGCGCCGTGCTCACGCAGTTGAGCGCTTGGTGGTGTGCACAGCTCGCTGAGCTCGGCCCGACGCACCTAATCTCTTCGGACGCAGACTCGATTATTCAGGCGATCCCGGAGCTTGCGGCACACCGGGATTCGATCGCTGGACGTGCCATGCTTTGCCGCCGGACGGCTGTCTTTCCAATAGAATGCGTCATCCGGGGTTATCTGGCCGGATCCGCGTGGAAGGAATACCGGCGCGCCGGTACCCTCGCCGGAGAACCTCTTTCCACCAATCTCGAGGAGAGCATGCGTCTGGAACCTCCAATTTTCAGCCCTGCAACCAAGGCTGTGTCGGGACACGACGAGAACATTACGATATCGCAGATGCGCGGTCTTATCGGCGCTGAAACAACCTCACAGCTGGAGCAGCGCACACGGGCTGTGTACGCAAAAGCTCGCTCCGTCGCGGAGTCGCGGGGCATAATCGTTGCCGATACCAAGTTGGAATTTGGACGTGCGAGCAATGGTGAGATACTCCTGATAGACGAGGTGCTCACGCCCGACAGTTCTCGTTTCTGGCCCGCAGACAGTTATCAATCGGGCGGTCCTCAGCCGAGCTTCGACAAACAGCCACTGCGCGATTATCTGGATCACGAAAGGGCGGCTGGACGGTGGAACGGTGAGGCGCCCCCTCCCGCCCTGCCTGCTGAAATTGTTACCGCGACCAGCGAGCGCTACCGGCTCGCCTATCGGTTGCTGACCGGAACTGACCTTACACTATCGGAGACGTGGTGAATTTCGCGCGAGAAGGATGGATATTCATAATGCTGGCGTTCGCGATCGCTACCGGCGCCTTCGCCACAGCGGTGCTCCGGCGCTCGTGGCCGCTCTGGCTTCTTGCCTTTCTGCTCACACTGATTGCGCTCTGGGTTTCATATTTTTTCCGCGATCCGGAGCGAACCGGTCCGCGCGGCAATCGGGTTGTTACTTCGCCGGCCGATGGAAAGATCGTGATGATCACGGAAGTGGATGAACCGAATTTCGTGAAGGGTCGTGCGACCCGCATTTCCATCTTCATGAACGTCTTCAACGTTCACGTGAATCGCTATCCGGTGAGTGGAACCGTTCGGTATGTGCACGTCAATCCGGGAAAGTATCTGAACGCTGCGTCGGAGAAGGCCAGTCTGGACAATGAGCAGAATTCCGTCGGCATTGAGATCGCTCGGCATCGTATTCTGGTTCGTCAGATTGCCGGCCTCATAGCTCGCCGAATCGTGACTTACTCAAAAGTCGGTGATACGGCGGCACAGGGAGAGCGCATGGGAATTATCCGTTTCGGCTCCCGCGTGGACGTCTTTATTCCAACGGAATCCGTCGTGCAGGTCAAGGTTGGTGATCTTCCAGTCGCCGGGTCCACGGTACTCGCGGAGCTACCTGAGTGATTCCGGCGATTCCCCGGCCGAATTTGCGCCGCGCGGTCGTCATCCTGCCGAACGGCTTCACGCTTGGCAATCTATTCTTTGGCGTGTTCGCGATCATCTCGGCGCAGCGCGGGCAGTTCATGTGGGCCGGCTGGTGCATTGTACTTGGCGGAATAATGGATGCCCTCGATGGCCGAGTCGCGCGCATGACCAAAACGGGCAGCCGATTTGGTGTCGAGCTCGACTCGCTTGTGGACGCCATCAGCTTTGGAGTCGCGCCAGCTTTCATCATGTACTTCGCCGTACTGAATCGCGAGGGTTGGGCCTGGCTACTCTGCTTCATATACATCGCGTGCGCTGTCATGCGGCTCGCTCGCTTCAATGTCGAGCAGGGGGGGCGCGCCAAGTCGCAGTTTCACGGTATGCCGAGCCCTGCGGCCGGGATGACCCTCGCCACCTACTACTGGTTCAGCCAAACGGAGTTCTACAAGCAGACCGCTATCGGGCAGCTGGATTGGCCCGACGCAATGAAGGGTGTGATGCTGACTCTCAGCTGGCTCATGATCAGTCACGTCCTTTATCCCGCGGTTCCAACGTTTGGTTTCAAGTCGTGGAAAAGCGCGGTGGCGTCAGTTTTCGTTTTGGCGATCATCGTCGCTGTAATCTTCCGGCCGTATCACTTCGCTTTTCCCGCTCTGGTTGGTTATGCGGCGTTTGGCCTGATCAGGAGCGTGGTAATCGGAACAATGGACCGCCTTCCCACCGGCGATCCGCTTTATGATACCGATGATGAGGACGACTCGATGCGGCCCGGTAGTTTCGGAGAAGAATCGCTGGAGTGGCGCAAGCGGCGCCGGCGGCGCGCAAGACGTGACCGTGCCGAGCGGGCGGCGTTGCAGGGCCGCAATGCCGGGGAGGCTGACGAGTAATGCTGTTTCGGGTAGGCGTGCACATTGTTCCCCGGCGCGGCATACTGGACCCGCAAGGCAAGGCGATCGCTGATGCCCTCCACTCGCTCGGATTCGACTCACTATCGTCCGCACGCGTTGGCAAGCACATCGTTCTGGAAATGACCGCGAGCGATGAGAGCGCTGCGGGTGTACTCGCAAGGACCATGTGCTCGCGACTGCTCGCCAACCCGGTCACGGAGGATTTCGAGATTTCGATGGTGGAGCGGGCGTGAAATTCGGCATTGTCACATTTCCGGGATCGAATTGCGACTATGACGCGTTTCACGCGGTAGTCGACGTGCTGGGTGAAGAGGCTTGCTACCTGTGGCACAAGACGCATGATCTGGAAGGCAGCGACGTTATCGTACTGCCTGGGGGCTTTAGCTACGGCGACTATCTGCGCGCTGGCGCAATAGCGCGGTTCTCTCCCATCATGCGCGAAGTCAGCGAGCACGCACGCAGGGGAGCTCCGGTAATCGCCATCTGCAACGGCTTCCAGGTAGCATGCGAAGCGGGCCTCCTTCCTGGTGCGCTTATGCGCAATGACCATCTGCGTTTCGTATCCGAGACCGTGCACCTGCGCGTCGAACAGACCGGCACGATGTTCACGAATCGGTATCAGCCGCTGGATGTCCTCCGCATGCCGATCGCTCACGGGGAGGGACGCTATGTAGCGCCGGCAGAAGTGCTGGCGCAGATGGAAGACGGGGGGCAGGTAATCTTTCGTTACGTGAGCGCGGAGGGCAAATCGGACGGCAAAGCTAATCCCAACGGCTCCATGAGCAACATCGCTGGAATCGTAAATCGTGGCGGGAATGTCCTGGGGATGATGCCCCACCCCGAACGCGCTTCCGAAGCACTACTCGGCTCAAGCGACGGACTGGCTATATTCCAGTCAGTTCTGGAGCACGTGGCGGTCTGAGAGCTAAGGAGCCTAGCTGTGCGCTGAAACGCGGGTTGGAAGCATGGACGCAACCGTCATTCTTGAGCTCGGTCGGAGCTTTGACGAACTCCACGCAACGCTGGTACGCAGTTGCAGAATAGTCACCGAAGCCAACACGCCGCTCCCACGCATGCAGCGTTACTTTCCCCTAAAGAGGTCGCGATGGCGATAGAAGAGAAGCCTAGCCGAAACGAGGACGAGTATTTTGTAAAGCAGGATGCCGAGCTGATACGCGCTCGCCGGCTTCGCCTCGACGCGGAGCGCGCCGCCGGTGAACGTGCCCAGCACTTCATGAAATGCCCAAAATGCGGCGGCAATCTCAAGGAGCGCGAGTATCACAGTGTGAAAATCGATACTTGTGAGGACTGCAAGGGCGTCTGGCTTGACGCCGGTGAGCTCGACATGCTGGCACGTGTAGAGCGTAAGGGCTTCAGCCGCGTCATCGGAGACATTCTCGGCCTCAAGGAGTAATGTCTGCTCGACCGCGCGCCGGCGATCCGGCTATAACGCCGGCGTTGGTCGCCGAACATGGGCTGACTGCCGAAGAGTTCGATCGCCTGCGCGCGATGCTTGATCGCGAGCCCACTTTCACGGAGCTCGGAATCATTAGCGCTCTCTGGAGTGAACACTGCTCCTACAAGCACTCGCGCTCGCTGCTCAAGACATTACCCACGCAGGCCCCTTATGTGCTTCAGGGACCGGGCGAGAATGCTGGCGTAATCAGCATAGGTGATGGTTATGCGGTAGCGTTCAAGATCGAGTCGCATAACCATCCTTCAGCAGTGGAGCCGTATCAGGGCGCGGCCACCGGAGTTGGCGGCATTCTCCGGGACGTATTCACAATGGGAGCACGTCCGGTAGCAATGCTGAATTCTCTCCGTTTTGGCTCGCTCACGGAGCCTCGCGTCCGATATCTCTTTGGTGGCGTGGTGAAGGGTGTCGGCGATTATGGCAACTGTGTTGGCATTCCCACCGTCGGCGGTGAGGTTGTCTTCGATGACGCGTATGAAGGGAACCCGCTGGTGAACGCGATGTGTGTGGGAGTCTTGCGCGAAAGTGAGCTGATTCGAGCCAAGGCTGAGGGAGTAGGAAATCCCATCATCGCCGTTGGTGCTCGCACGGGGCGCGACGGTATACACGG
>JACDCM010000480.1 GCA_013817545.1 Gemmatimonadaceae bacterium
GTGCCCGGATGGCGTCCGGACTGGGCACGACAACAATCGCATGACCCCATTTAGAAGGGGGCAGCTTTGCGAGGCCACAGAACGCCGCGATTTCTCCGTTAGAGAGAGCATCGGGATTATTGCACGCCCGACGCACCTCCGCGGCTGTGACAATCGAACTACCGGGTGTTCCGCTACTTGAATGCATCGGCGGTCCAACCGCTTGCTGCGCTTCGAGTGACATGGGAAAAAACAACAGCGCCGCTGCCAATCCCCGCATCCTGTCTCCTCTGTGGAAGGCTCTGCAACAACCTCGATTTGCCGGCCCCTGGGTGCTGCTTGGTAGTCCTCATCCCGAACTAGGTTTCCTTCGCCTCTTCCACCATTCGCGCCAACGTTTCCAGCGCCTGCATGGGCGTGAGATTGTTCACGTCCAGCTCCGCCAGCTTTGCGACAAGCGGATGTGTTGCCTCGAACAGGCCGAGCTGGCTATCATGCGACTGACGCCTAGCACCAGGCATCTGCACCAGATGTCCACCGTCGAGGAGCTTGAGCACCGCCCTCGCACGCCTGAGAACTTCAGCGGGCAACCCCGCCAGCCGGCCGACCTCTATACCATACGAACGATCTGCGCCGCCTGGGCGAAGAGTATGTAGAAAAAGAATTCGGTCGCCGGTTTCCCTCACGGCCACGTTGTAGTTCCGCACCGCCTCCAGCTCGTCAGCCAGTTGCGTCAGCTCGTGATAGTGCGTTGCGAATACTGTCTTGCAACCGATCGCGTTATGCAAGTGCTCACTCACGGCCCACGCGATCGAGACACCGTCGAATGTCGCAGTACCGCGACCTATCTCATCCAGCAGCACGAGCGACCGGCGAGTCGCGGTGTTCAGGATGGCGGACGTCTCCGTCATCTCCACCATGAACGTGGATTGTCCGCGAACGAGATTGTCGCTCGCGCCCACGCGTGTGAAGACGCGGTCGCAAATACCGATACGTGCGCGCGCGGCCGGCACGAAACTGCCCATCTGCGCCATGAGCACGATCAGACCAATCTGCCTCAGAATGGTTGACTTGCCACCCATGTTCGGACCGGTGAGAATGATCATCCGCGCAGCATCATTCAGCGACACATCGTTCGGGATGAATTTTTCACGCGGCATCATCCTCTCTACCACCGGATGCCGGCCCGCGAAAATGTCCAGTGCGGAATCGTCCGCCAACTCCGGGCGCGAATACCCCTCCCGCTCTGCCACCTCGGCCAGCGAGCCGAGAACGTCGAGCTGCGCTATCGCCGCGGCTATGCACTGAAGACGCGTGATCTCGGCACCCGCGCAAGCGCGCAGCTCCTCAAACAGTGTGCGCTCACGTGCCTCGATGTGCTCGGCTGCAGAGAGTACGCGTTCCTCGTACTCCTTGAGCTCCGGGGTCACGTACCGCTCTTCACCAGCCAGAGTCTGTCGGCGCTGATACTCCGCCGGCACCAGGTGACGGTTGGAGTTCGTCACCGATATGAAGTAGCCGAAGATCCTGTTATAGCCAACCTTGAGAGTAGAAATCCCCGTGCGGGCACGCTCTTCAGCCTGAATCTTCGCTATGCTGTCCTTGCCGCCGTCCCGCAAAGCACGCGATTCATCGAGTCTGTCGTCTATGCCCGGCCGGATAACGGGCTCGTCGCCCACGGCTATGGGCGGACGGTCGACGAGAGAGCGCTGCAATGTGGCGCACAGGTCATCGCAGCCATCCCAGCGCGCGATCACTCCGGCTATCGCACCTGCACCTGCAACTCGCTGCGCCGCCTGACACACCGCGGGCAGCCGCGCCAGCGATTCCGCGAGCGCACCGAGCTCGCGCGGCGTGGCGCGCCCAGCGGCGGCTTTACTTGCCAGCCGTTCCACGTCGCGCACGCCGTCCAGCGAGGTCCGCAGTGCCGCACGAGCGATCGCATCGCCCGCGAGAGCTGCAACCGCATCCAGGCGGTCCTCGATCGCCGTACGAGTCACCAGCGGCATCAGGATCCACTGCCTGAGGAGCCGAGCTCCCATCGGTGTGACGGTCCGGTCGAGTACGCCAAGGAGAGTGCCCGCCGCATCGCCGCCCCGCAGCGATTCGGTAAGCTCGAGGTTGCGCCGCGTCATCTCGTCGAGAGGCATTGCGTGACCAGGCCGCTCGACAACCGGGGGCGCGAGGTGCGGCAGTCCAGACGGCTGCAGCTCCCGGAGATACAGCAGCAGGGCCCCCGCAGCTCCTACCGCCACAGTATCCGCGTCGGCTACACCGAAACCGGCGAGATCCGAGACACCAAACTGCTTCGCCAGTGTCTCCCGCCCCAGACGCACATCGAATTCCCAGGCGTCGCGTTCCGTCACAACAGCGTTCTCATCTCCACGTGCCGCGCACGCAATTCGACTCGCCGGAGCGTCCCTTCGCACGAGTATTTCGCTGGGAGAAAAGCGTGCAAGCACCGCGTCCAGATCCGCCTCAGAGGTAATAGCAAGACGGAACTCTCCAGTCGAGAGGTCAGCCGCAGCTACCCCCACAACGAGTGCGCCTCCTGCACCCCGCGCGAAATCGAGCGCGCAGAGAAAGTTGTTGCGCCCCTGATCCAGCAGGTCGTCGGAAAACACGGCGCCCGGTGTGAGCGTCTCCACCACCTCGCGCCGCACGATTCCCTTCGCCTGCCTGGGATCCTCCATCTGCTCGCAAACCGCAACGCGATACCCCTTCTGCACCAGGCGTCTCATGTACTCGCCGACCGCTTTCACAGGTACGCCGGCAAGCGGTACCTCGGCAGCACCACCGTTGTTGCGCGAAGTTAGTGTGATTCCGAGCACCCTCGAGGCAAGAATTGCGTCATCGAAGAAGGTCTCGTAGAAGTCGCCCATGCGAAAGAGCAGGATGGCATCCTGATGGCGCGACTTGATATCGCGGTACTGCTGCATGAGCGGGGTGGTAGCCACATTGGCCGCGACATCCGGAGGAGCGAATGCTGGCGCAAGCGCGCCGACTGCTGGCAATCCAGGGGATGCGGGTGGCATAGGAGGAGATAATAGCAGAATCAGCGCGGATTGTCGCGGATTTTCTTGGCTGCCGGAGTATTGTTGGTGGCGAGTAAGGAGGGACCAGGGACCGGG
>JACDCM010000007.1 GCA_013817545.1 Gemmatimonadaceae bacterium
GCGCACGTCAATGTCAACGAAGTGCACCTTTACCCGGCGCTCGGCGAAAAAGCGCAGAGCTTTTCGGGTATTGACGCTTTTCTTCACCCCGAAGATCTGGATTTCCATGGATTTCGCTGCTGGCAATGACATGCCTCGGTAGTGCAACTCGCGGATCGGGGTGGGGGGAGCCATGGCTCCATCCGGTAGGGCGCGACCGGCCATCCACCTCGCGAATATGCCGAGTTTTGGGCGAAACCACGAATAGCGCAATGCGCTTTCCTGCTTTCGCCGTCATGAAAATGTCGCCGTCCGGCAGCCAAACATAATTCCTCGGCTCATATTGAGAATCGCCGAGAACGCTGTTTGGTGCACCGCCTTTGATATCAACGAGATACAGCCGCACGGCGAGGGCTTCACGCGGGCGGGCCAGGAAGGAAAGTCTGCTTCCATCCGGCGACCACGCGAGGTCGGTGAGGGGTGACGCAAATGATGTCACCAGCCGCGGGTCCCCTCCGGAGATGGAAACCACAAAGATGCCTCCAGTTGGAGCCCCATCAAAGGCACGCGCCGAGCCATCCCGCTTCGCGGTATCGGGTGACACCGATTCGACGCCGGACTGCGTGAAAGCGATCCACAGCCCGTCAGGAGACACTATGGCTTCCTCTTGCGGGTAGGACGCTGCCACCAGCGTCTGCGTGGCTGTGCGGCGGTGGTCCGCGCCTGGAAGCTCACTGGCTAGCGGACCGTCCTGAGACATGGCGGAGGGTGCCACGAACATGAAAGCAGCGGCGTAGCGTAGCTTCGAGGGTGCCAACGTCATAAGGTTCATACGGACGCACGCGAGCGCTGGGGTTGGGCACGATCCATGGGGCTTGCAGATCACATTACTCACCAAATCCGCCAGTCGTCGACTCATGCCTCAAGCATTCAAGCGCCGAACGTCACGCTTGCCCTGCGCGACTCCAACACCTACACTGGCGCCAAAGATGAGCGCGGTTCCGAGACCCACTACCGGGAGTATGAAGGTCACGGGAAGCGCGAGCGCTGACGCTGCCAAGCCCGCGACCCAGGGGGCGACAGGAGTCTGCGCGGCGTCCACAAACCGGAGCCGCCCCCTCACGAAGCGGCGCGACTGAAAATAACCTATTCCCGCGGCTGAGACGGTAGCGGCCAGACCCAATAGTTCGATGATCATGTGACACCTCCAGTTACATATGCGTACGCTGAAACATTGAAAGAGTTTCGTGTACTTTAGCCTCACCCCTTTGAGGATTTGCATCAATGAGTCGTCTAGCCCGTGCCACAGCAGCCGCTCTTCTCCTTGTCCCTCTCAGCGGATCTCTTTCTGCGCAGGGGAGCACTCGCGGCAATACCATCGCCTTCGTAGGGGCGAACGTCATTCCGATGGACCGTGAGCGGGTTCTCGAGAATCAGACCGTGATCATTCGGGACGGTCGCATCGCGGAGATGGGGCCCGCGTCGTCGATTCGCGTTCCGGCCGGAGTGGAACGCATCGAAGCACGAGGCAAGTATTTGCTGCCTGGTCTGGCCGAGATGCACGGTCATATTCCGCCGCCGAGCGCTCCTGCGGCATTCATCGAAAACGTACTCTTCCTGTATGTCGCCAACGGCATAACCACGGTGCGAGGCATGCTGGGCGCGCCGAATCAACTGGAGCTGCGTGAAAAGGCGAAAAGCGGCGCTATAGTGGCGCCAACTCTTTACCTGGCAGGTCCGAGCCTGAATGGGAATTCGGTGAACTCGCCGGCGGATGCCGAGCGAATGGTGCGTGAGCAGAAGGCCCAGGGATGGGATCTTCTCAAGGTGCATCCCGGACTCACGCGGGACGAATACGACGCGATGGTGCGCGCCGCCAGGGATGTCGGGATCAGCTTTGGCGGGCATGTACCGGCGGAGGTCGGTCTTGCTCACGCTCTGGCAAGCGGCCAGGAGACGATCGACCACCTCGATGGGTATGTCGAGTATCTGGACGGGGATAAGGGAAGTATCGATCCCGCCCGTCTGACGGATGCTGTGCGTCGCTCCCGGGAATCCAAAACCTGGATAGTGCCGACAATGGCTTTGTGGGAGACGCTGATTGGAGTAGCCACTCTCGATAAGTTGAAGAGCTATCCGGAACTCAAGTACATGCCCCCCAACATGGTAAAGGGGTGGGTGGAAGCGCACGAAAACCGGCTAAAGAGCCCGGAACTGGATGCAGCGATGGGGCGGCGCGTTGCCGAAAACCGGCGACTTATCCTCAAGGCGCTCCATAACGGTGGGGTTCGGGTGCTGATGGGAACTGACGCGCCGCAACAGTTCAGCGTCCCTGGATTCTCGCTTCACCGGGAGTTGGCCGACATGCGTAAGGCCGGCTTGAGTCCGTATCAAATCCTGGAATCGGGAACTCGTAATGTTGGTGCGTACTTCAGCGCCAAGGATGATTTCGGGACCGTGGCAAAGGGCAAGCGAGCCGACTTGGTACTGGTCGATGCGAACCCACTCGAGAACATCGGGAATCTGGAACGCCGTTCGGGCGTGATGGTGCGTGGCCGGTGGCTGCCGGAAGCCGAGATCAGGAGAAGGCTCGAGGCGATTGCGGAAGGGTATCGGAAGTAGGAGAAGAGATTGCGGATTGCGGATCAACTCTTGAGGTGTGGTTGCCGACGCTTCGGACGCTGTTTCTGTCCGCAATCCGTAATCCGCAATCGTCCCGCGCCGTAGTTTCCGCCAGTCCCCTAGAAGGCCATCATCTGCGTAAACTTCACTATGACGCTGCGTCCGGGCGTCGTACCCTCGTCAGTGAGGAAGCGCTGCTCGTTGAATACCACGAAAAGGTCGCTCAGCGGGTGGTGGATCAGGTTGAACCGGACATTCGCATTGAGCTGCTTCCGATCCGGGTCGTACTGCGACAAGGCGTCCACGAACATGTTGGTCGTGAATGAGTAGTTGGTGCGCAGCGTCACCAGGCTTGCCACGAAGTCGGCGTCCGGACCGTCGAGCTTTGCAGCCGTGCGCTGGATACCGCCCGTCAGTCGAAAGCGGTACGACGGCCGAACTGTGACGTTGCCGTTCACGGTGCGCTGTGTACCACTCCACAGCCCGCCCGCTATTGCGCGCAGAGAGAATGACAGCATGCGGCTGGGATCGGTGGAGCCGAAAATCTGATACTCGTTCCAACCCCAGGAGCCCGCTGGAATGGGAGGTGTGCCGGCGTGTATCTCAAATGGCGCTGTGATGAGCTGGAATTGCGGGTTGTATGAGAGCTCGCCGAAGCCGCCGTTGTTAAGGAAGACCGTATAGCCGGTGTGCAGACGCTTCCCCACCATCTGTCTGTCGAGATTCTCGTAGTAGTCCCAAACGATGTGCGGGTGCATCTCGCGAATGCCAACGGAAGCAAGTGATGCTACACGCGGCCGAAAGCCAATGTCGGTAAACCACTTCCGGACATTCGTGCGCCTGTAGTAGCCAAGCTCATCGTTGAAGTTCTCGCCGATCTGCAACACTCCACCTTTTCCATGGAAGAAATTTCCCTCCCAATTAAGTGAAGTGCGAGCGGCGTACTGGCCCCCCGAAATGCCTGGCGTCGCGGTGCCAATCGCGTATGAGTTCCAGTCGAGCCGGCGGAAGAAGCGAACATTTGCGTCCGCGCCATAGACGCGGTTGTAGTCTCCGGAGCTGTCGGCAGACTGACGCATCATGAAAATCGCGCCGGCATCCGAGCCACTAAAAAGGTTTCTTCGCGCGCGAATTACGGTGTAGTTGTTCGAGGGCGATTCATCCAGACGTTTAGTCTGCATTGTGAGTGCGCCGATTCCGAAACCAGCGGCATTCCCGGTAAGGCGAGCGCCGCCGATGATCGGGATTTCCCGTCCGTCGTCCGCCAACCCGATTCGCCGACTGAAAAAAAGCAGCAAGTCCTCGTCGGGTGTCGGTGTGAGCACAACGCGATTATTGCGCGCCGCATCTCCCACGTAGAAGACGCCGGAGTTCTCCAGAAAGAACTCGCGCTTCTCGGGAAAAAACTGGCTGAACTGCGTAAGGTTGACCTGCTGTTCGTCAGCTTCCGCCTGAGCGAAATCCGGGTTGACGGTAAGATCGAGCGTGAGTCCACGTGTCACGCCGTATTTCAGGTCGGCGCCCACATCGCCTTTGGCCTCGAAATCCGATCCGCCCGTCTCTCGCACAGTGCGTCCCGCCACGTACGGTTTTATGCGAAGGTCACGTCCCGAGCTGCTGCTTGGCAAGCCTGTGAGATTTCCCGCCAGCGACACGCGGGCAAGGTTGTAGGCGCGCGGTACCGGAGACCAGAAGTCAATCTCGTTCTTGCGCCGGATACGACGGCTGAAATTGATTCCCCAGACGCGGTCACCACCTTCGTTAAATCGGAGTGCGCGGAATGGAATGGACATTTCGACGGTCCAGCCATCGGCGGCCCGGCGTGTGCGCACCGACCAGACAGCATCCCAGCTGACGTTTATCTCGCGCCCCTCGTTGGCGACTTGCCGGTCGGAGCGCGCGCCCTCGGGATTCGTGGCGAAGACGTAGCCGTTCCGCCGGTCGCCAAAGGTATCGAGGATGACCTCGAAGCCGTCCTGTGTCTCCTCCCGGTAGTCTTTGCGAATTTCGGCGACGACGAGCCGTCTGGGTTCGCTCTCTCTCAGATAAGCGCCGATGTAAAGATTCTGGTCATCGTACGCGACTCGTACCTCCGTTATCTCGGTGGCGGGCTCACCCTCCCGCGGTTCCGCCTGCACGAAGGCGCCGACGGGCTCGGCAGTGCGCCATACCTCCTCGTCGAGCAAGCCGTCGATTCGAATCTCGCCTGCTGCCGGCGCGGCGACGATCTCCATCCGGCCGTCAAGTGATCGGCGTGGTTGGGCTCTCGCGCAGGACGACGACCGGGCGCACGGCAGGCCGCTCTGAGAAGTTGCATGGGCTGAGTCGCGTGCCGGGAGATCGGGGATCTGAGCCCGCAACGATACGGAAACACAAGTGAGGCAGAGAAGCGGCAGCGCCAGCCACCCACCGAAGAACTCCTGAGTCGTGATGACATGAGACATGCAGTAAATCTGAAGAATTTCTCGCACCTGCGCGAATCGGGTGGCCTTGCCGCCCCGGCACGACGGCCAGCCAAGCCCGCCGACGCTCGCTGCACCCGCCCGACACCACTGATTGACATGCGGACCTCGATCATCTCTCCCGCGTACTTGTGCGGCACCCAAAAAATCCGCAACATCTCGGCGAACCCACTCACGGAGAAACCAATGGCGGGATCGATCACCGATCGGATGAGAGGTGCGGCGATGCTCGATGTCGCGACCTATGAAGAAGTCGAGGCCGACACGACTGCGACGGGACAAGCCGCGATAGTGGTGGGTATAGTCGCGATTTGTGCAGCTATTGGCGGCATCCGGGAAGGCTCCTCGGGGGTCATAGCCGGCGTACTCGGCGCGTTCATCAGCTGGATGGTATGGGCAGGCGTAACGTTCGTCGTGGGCGAGAAGATGTTTGGAGGCACAGCGACCTGGGGCGAGCTGCTTCGAACGCTTGGCTTCGCGCAGGCACCGGGAGTACTGTATCTGCTCGGTATAATTCCGGTTTTGGGCACGCTGGTGCAATTTGCCGTCGCGATCTGGATCATGGTGGCTGGAGTGATCGCGATTCGCCAGGCACTCGACTTTACCACGGGCAAGGCGGTAATCACAGCGATCGTGGCGTTTCTGGCAATGCTGGTGGTAGGCGCGATCATGGCAGCGATCTTCGGCTTGGGGAGAGCGATGTTTTAGACAGCATGGCATTGTCGTCGCCGATACAACGAATAGAATTGGTGTCCGGGGGCCTTGATGAATCAGGGCCCCTAATCATTAATCAGATCTCAGCATGAGAATCGCCGTACAGTCCTTCGTCCTATCGAATGGTCTCTTCGTTACCCTCTCGGAGGATCATTCAGCTCCGATAGTTGCAGTCAACCTGTGGTACCACGTAGGCTCCGCGAACGAACGCGAGGGGCGCACCGGGTTCGCGCACCTTTTCGAGCACATGCTCTTTCAGGGTTCGGCAAACGTTGGAGCGAACGAACACTTTGAGATCGTCCAGCGCGCAGGGGGAACGCTCAACGGTTCTACCTGGCTCGACCGCACCAACTACTTCGAGACTGTGCCTTCGCACCAGCTGGCCACCGCGCTCTGGCTTGAGGCAGACCGCATGGGACAACTGCTTCCCGCCATGACACAGGGAAAGCTGGATACCCAGCGCGACGTGGTTATGAACGAGCGCCGTTGGTCAGTCGACAACCAGCCATACGGCACGTGGTGGGAGCGCGTGCCCGCGATCGGGTTTCCGCCGGAGCACCCGTTTCATCACTCGCTCATCGGCTCGATGGAGGATTTGGCCGCGGCAAGTCTCCACGATGTGGAGAAATTTTTCGCGACTTACTACACTCCCGACAACGCGGTGCTGACCATTACGGGCGACTTCGATCCGGCTAACGCAACCGAGCTCGTCGAGAAGTACTTCGGCCGGATCCCTCGGGGGGCTGGTAAGCCGCCTCTAAGGGACATGTCCGTGGCGCCGACTTTTGGTGAACCAACGCGCCTCGTGATCCAGGATGAGGTGATGCTGCCACGCATATACCTCGTTTTCCGATCTCCCGTGTTCGGCACCGAGGAGTACTACGACGCCAGCGTCGCCGGAGCCATACTCGGCATGGGAACCGGAAGCCGCCTGGTTCGGACATTGGTGCGTGAGCAGCAGATCGCTTCCGAAGTGAATGTCTTCACTTTCGACCTGGCCAAGGGCGCGGATCTCCTGGTAGTTGACGTCACGGCCCAGACGGGCGTGAGCGTCGCAGTTCTCGAGGATGCAATCGTGCAGGAAATCGATACCATGCAGGAGCAGGGAGTAACCGAAAGCGAAGTGGAGCGCGCCGCGGCGCTTATCGAGACGCAGTTCACTATCGCAATGCAATCGGCGGGAGACCGCGCTGACAAGCTCTCGATGTTCGCGACTTACTTTCGCGACCCGGGTCTCGTGAATGCACAGAGCGAGTGCTACTGTGGCGTGACTGCGGCTGGGGTTTCGCGATTTGCACGCGACCGCCTTGGCGCCGGCAACCGCTCAACACTGGTGTACGTGCCACGAGAGGGCGAGCCAGCGGATGAACTTGTCAGGGCCGCGGGTGCGAGATCGGAATGACCACCACTGCCTCCACTAATCTGCGTCCCGAGCCGACCGCACCGCGGGATTACCGCTTTCCCCGTTGGCAGCGGCACAGGATGGGGAACGGCATGCAGCTCGTGATCGCGCCCGTGCGAAGGCTACCTATAGTGACGCTAAGCATGCTGATTGATGCCGGCGCCGTGAGCGAACAAAACGGTGAGGAGGGTGTCGCCAATCTTACCGTTCAAGCTCTTGTCGAGGGAACCACACAGCTCACCGGCAGTGAGTTGGCGGAAAAGTTCGAGCGACTTGGGGGAAGCCTCAATGCCGGCGCTTCCTGGGATTTCGCCACGCTTACGACCACCGTTTTGTCCGGCCGGCTTCAGGATGCTTTCAAGCTGTTTAGCGAGGTATTGCGATCACCGGCCTTGCCTGAACGTGAGGTACTCCGGCTTAAAACAGAGCGGCTAGTCCAGCTACTTCAGCTCCGTGCCGAGCCGCGTGGACTTGCTGATGAAATGTTTGCGCGTTTCATCTACCAGGATGCATCCCGCTACGCTATACCCGAGGACGGAAGCGCCACAACCGTCGCTCGGCTGGATCCTGCTATAGTGGAAGCTTTCTACAAATCCCGGTATCTGCCAGGCGGTATGACGCTCGTTGTCGTAGGCGATGTCGATGCGGACAGTGCTATCGCTCTGGCGGAGCGAAATCTTGGCGATTGGGCGACGGGAACTCCTGAACGCGTAAGCACAAGCGACCAGGCGGCTCGGTCCACTCGCGCGGTGCATATCGTCTCCAAGGCGGACGCGCCGCAATCGGAGATCCGTCTCGGCCATGTGGGGCTGCCGCGCGTGCACTCGGATCACTTTCCGGTGCTGGTAATGAACGCAGTGCTCGGGGGACTCTTCAGCTCCCGGATAAACCTCAATCTGCGCGAGGTGCATGGTTATACGTATGGCGCGTTCTCGCTGTTTGACTGGCGGCGGCAAGCCGGCCCGTTCTACGTATCGACAGCTGTAAAGAGCGAGGTAACCGGCGACGCCGTTCGCGAAATCCTGCTGGAGATCGACCGGATCCGGAGCCAGGGGATTGGCTCGGATGAACTGTCGCTCGCAACGAGTTACCTAGAAGGCGTATTCCCGATCAAGTACGAGACGACTGCCGCCATCGCGCAAGCGCTCTCGGCGCTCGTCGTATACGGATTGGCCGACGATTACTTCGATACCTACCGCAGGGCAGTGCGCAGCGTAACGATCACAGATGTGCTAATCGCCGCCGAGAGCCATTTACACCCGGAACTTCTTCAGCTGCTGGTGGTTGGTGACCCCGCAGTAGTGCGCGAGCCTTTGGAGCAGCTGGGATTTGGGGCGTTGGGAGTCTACGACTCGGAAGGAGCGGAACTGCGCAGTTGACTCCTTAGTCCGTCGATCGCACGAATAACGGCACCGAATGGACTTCGGGTGACGCTGCCTTGCCGATTGGCCGCTTCGTGCGCGTCCTCCTCACGGAATCGTCCAATTTGAGCGGATCGAGGTAGGTTCCTTGTGGCCTGTCCCTTGTCCCTTCTCCCCGGTCCATTGAAGCAAGGCCGAATTCGGCACAGGACGTTCCACCTGTCAAAAAATGATGCCTCACCCCTTCCCATGAGGAGAGAGAAAACTCCGTAATTCCTTGTCACATATGAAACTATAGCGAGGCACGCCAGTTGCTTTTGTGTCGGGCGGAAGATTAGCAGACTCTCACGGAGCCCGACCCAATGAAAAGCTCGATAATGGAGTTCAGCACGATTGCAGCATCGTTAGTGATCTTGGCTGGATGCTCTGACAAGAGCCCGGGTGCGCCAACCGCTCCGGCGCCCGAAGCCTTTCGCGCACTGATTCTACCACAGGCGCAACCAGTTGATGTCGTAACGCGAAATACGCCTCTTCAATCCTCCATAAGCCGCAGCGTATCCATAGGGTTGCTGGGCGGCGTGATCAGTATTCCAGAAGCGGGCTTGATGGTCATCGTGCCCGCCGGAGCAGTGTTGTCGCGCACGACTTTTACTGTGAATGCACCGGCTGGTTTCGCCGTAGCATACGAGTTCGGTCCGCACGGTGCACGCTTTCTCGTACCGCTGGTGATTGAGCAGGATCTACGCAATACGAATGCTTATCGGAACACCGCAATCCTCGGTTCGCTCGAGGCGGGCTACTTCACAGATCTCAATTCGTTGAGCCTTACGGCTCTGGTAACCGAGATCTTGCCAGTGCTGTACGATCCTATCACCGCCAAAGCCCGCTTCACGGTGGAACACTTCTCCGGATACCTGGTCGCATCAGGGAGAGAGGCACCGGCGGAAGACCAGTAGGCTTCCCTGCAACGCGAATTCGTGGACTGAAGGTTGTTTGACCAGATGCCCGCTCCTCTTAAACCTGACTTGAAGACCATGCGATACCTCAGAAGCACGCTACCCAAGGCAAGCCCCTACTGAATAGCCAAGCTATTGGCCCTCGCGTCGATAGCCGTGACAGCGGCATGCTCGGATTCGCCTACGGGGCTGGTGGATGACCAGCCGGTTCTGAAAAGGCGGTCGAACTCAGCAGATGCGCCGATGGTGGAACAGTTCGTCGTCAATCCGATGGAAGCGGCGAACAGGACCAGGAAGAGTGGTTTGTGAGGCTGGCGCGGGATTCTGAATGGTCTACGGTCAACAGGAAAAGGGCGCGGCGTAAAGACGCGCCCTTTTGACATCGTGGACTGTTGGTTCGCGGTTCAGGCTACATGGGCCTGCAAGCCCTACCCAGCGATCTGGGCGCCATCCAGCAGCGCACGGTAGCGGGCGCTCAAAGCCTTATAGCCGAGTGCGCTCACGCGAGGTTCGTAGCGCGTGAGCGCGGCTGACATGCGGAAGGCGTCATGAACCAGAAGCACCTCCGCGCTGTTCGCGGCGAGCCATATTGCGCTATACAGGTCGCTGCTCTCGGCCAACTCGCAAGCCCGGTCGAAGTGCTCGAAGGCCTCATCCGGATTCCCATCCAAAGTGACGAACCGGACTTGAAGAGCCTCAACGAGCTCGCGTCCCTGAAACCATTCGCGACGCGAACGCACGTCCTCACCGACCGTGACGTAAGATTCCCTGGCGCCATTTGTGTCGCCGAGCGCGAGAAGGGCGAGACCCGCTCCAGCAACTGATCCAAGCTCAACGTCGGCCTGTCCGATATGCTCCGCGCGTGATCGCGCCACCTCGTACAGCTCCGCTGCCGAATAGGAGCGGCCGCTCTCGCGGTCGATGTGAGCGAGATTATAAAGCGCATACAACTCACGTTCGCTGTTTTTCACGGCGGCGAACATCGCCAGAGCCTCGCCGCATAACTGCCGCGCGTGGTCGTAGTCTCCGCACTTGTGGTAAATGACGCCGAGGTTGAGCGAGAAGAGGCCGCTCAAATCCGGTGCGCCTGCCTTGCGTCCCAGCGGGATCGCTGCGGTGAGCTCGCGCTCCGCGGCGCGCCATTCGCCGCGCAACATGTGGATGACGCTCAGATTGTTGTGGCAGCTCGCCTGGCCCTTGCACTCGCCGATGCTCTGGTAGATTTCCAGGGCGGTGTGGCAAACAGCGGCCGCTTCGGTCGATTCGCTTTGCAGAAGTGTTATCGCAAGGCGATTCAGCGAATCGGCGAGAAGGGTGGGGTTGGCCTCTTCTTCCGCGAGCTTTACCGCCTCGCGCGCAACCCGGGCAGCCGCTGCCTGATCGCCCAGCCGGCCGTGGGCCTGCGAGATCATTGCGAGGAGCGAAATGCTGTCGCCCCGCATTCCGAGTGCGCGAGCCTCCGTGTCGAGAGCCGCGCAGGTGTGCAGCGTTTTTGCAGCCGGCTGCCCGAGCAGACCACGTATGCGTTCGCGCGATCTGCGAAGCGTCAGGGCGTTGGGTCCGTCATTCTGCGACGTGAACCAATGGATAGCGAGCTCGCAAAGCTCCTCTGCTTCCTCGTAGCGCCCCACCGCTTCCGCGATTTCCGCCAGGCGAACTCGCACGTCGGCCAGCTCGGCCGGTGAAGCAGCGGTGCGTTCAGCGATGTGCAGAAACTCGGTTCCTTCCGCGTGGGCATACACCTCTTTGGCGCGGCGGGCGGCGAGGAGCGCATACCTGAATGCGTTAGGACGGTCATCCGCGCGGTCAAAATGCGCCGCAATCTCTTCAACGGCATCGGGGCTACGCCGCTCCATGGCCTGCGCGACACGCTGGTGAATTCGCCTGAGGCGCCGCGCGTTCACGGAACCGCGCAGCACTTCGGCGAGCTTGTCGTGGGCGAAGGCGTAGCAGTCGCCGCCGCGAATGGCAACAGGTTGAAGCACTGCTGCGGCTACTCCCTCGTCGAGCGCATCCAGGAGATCGTCTTCGCTGCCCGCGCCGGCATCGATCGCGAGGTCCAGATCGAACTCCCGCCCGATTACGGCAGCCGTTGTGAGAATATCGTGCGATTTTGGGGAAAGGCGGGAGAGCCGGCGCGATATCAGATCGGTGATCGCGGCAGGGAGTCGCAGCTCCGCAACAGGGCGCCATTCCCACTCACTGCCGTTGTGCCAGATTGCCCCTTCGTCAAGCAGCGTTCGCAGCACCTGCACAACGAAGAGAGCGTTCCCTTCCGTCTGGCGGTACAGATACGCGAGCAGCTCGCGGCCGACGTTCTGTTTGTGAAAGGCAGCCTCGATCCAGACCTTGATCTCGTCATGCGTCAGGCGGTCGAGTGCGATCTCGTGAAAGCGCTCGTCGCGCGATAGCCGTCTACGCCGGTCGACAACCTCGCCGCGAGCTTCCTCTGATCGAGTCGTAAGACAGACCAGAACGCGCTCGTCTACCAGTTGCGGCAACAGGTGCTCGAGCGCATCCCACGAGGCCGAGTCGGCCCACTGCATGTCGTCCAGAACTATGACGATTGGACGCTGCGCCGCCGCGTGCTGGATATACTCGGCTATCTCGGCAAGCAGGAGATACTTGCTACCGCCGCGCGGGTCCGCATTGAGGGTCGCGTCGGTACCCAGCGCGGGTACGAGATTGGGTAGTTCGCGCCAGGCACGTGGTGGCGCGGTGTCGAGCCTGCGCAATGCCGTTATTACCTCGGCCCACGGCCCGTAAGGGGGCTGCACGTCCGCTTCGTGGCAGCGGCCCATTACGAGAGAGCCAGCGCGGAGACGAATCTCGGGTTCCAGCTGGCGGATAAGCGTTGTTTTTCCAACGCCTGCCTCGCCATTGATCGCGATCAATTGCGGCCTTCCGTCGACGGCGTGGTCGAGCAACCGGATGAGCGTGCGCAGCTCATTGCCACGGCCGACGAAGCGCTGGATTCCGAGCGGGAGGTGGGAGAATTCGGAGCCGTCTGATGAAGCGGTAGCGGCTCCATCCCTTCCCTCACGTTTAACTCGGTAAAGGGCACGGTCCGCGGCGGCAAAGACGGACTCTATGTCCTCCCCGTGCTCCGGAAATGAAGCTACGCCAATTGAGAGCGTGACGGAGAGGGAGCCGGTTCGGTCGCGCGGCGTGAAAGTGTGATTACGTACTGAGGCGCAAATCCGTCCGGCTACTTCGCGGGCGGCCTCGAGAGGAGCGGTTGGGAGGAGCGCGACGAACTCGTCGCCCGCGTACCGAGCCGCCAGATCCTCTCCGCGCAACGTACGGCGGATAATGTCCGCCACTACGCGCAGAACATCGTCCCCCTGAAGATGGCCGTAGGTGTCGTTTACGAGTTTGAAATGGTCAACGTCGATGACCAGAAGCGCCACGGGTTGCCCGGTAACGCGCGCTTCCTCGAGAAACCCTGCCGCGTTCTCGAAGAATTCGCCGCGAAGCGGCAATCTCGTCAGGTCATCGATGGGAATGGGAACGTCTCCGGGAATCCCCGCGGTCCGCGGCGATCGCCGCGAGCGTAAAGGGTTCCACTAAAGACGCGTGCAGAGGGAGGAAGCAACGGGCGGAAGTGGGAGTGCGGCAGGGTTTTACGGGGTCGCCAGCGGGGAATTGCAAGCGTGTCATCTCAGCCACCCAACTTGCATGCAGCCGGTGGGGCAAGGGAGGGGGGACAAAGGGGGCAAGGGCAAGTCGTCCCACGTCTATCTCGCTTCAGTCCGAACTAGGAGATTGCTTCGCAAAGCCGTACCGCGACGGCTCCGGGGCTCGCAATGACGTACCGGAGATAGCTGCGGGGCTCGCAATGGCGTACCAACTTTGGCGCGCACAGCCCGACGTCGCGGCGGTCGGAATGCGCGAGCGTTGGCCTTGACGCTTGTCCCTTGTCCCTTGTCCCTTGTCCCTCTTTATACAGCTCTCTTGTGCAACCAATTACGATTCGCACGTCTCTAACAAGAGGGCTTTGTGAGCGAAGCAATCGGACGAATCAGCGGAAGGCGAGTGTATTCTGGACGGATCGTGAGCCTCGACGTGGACGCGGTGCGGTTTCCGGATGGGTCGGTCGGGGAGATGGAGCTTTTCCGTCATCCGGGTGCAAGCGCAGTGGTTCCGTTTTTGAGCGATCCATTCTCCCCGGATCCGCAGATCCTGCTGATTCGGCAGTATCGGTATGCCGCGAATGGTTTTCTGTATGAAATTCCTGCAGGCCGGCTGGATCCTGGCGAGGAACCGCTGGAATGTGCTCGACGGGAGTTGCGAGAGGAAACCGGTTGCATGGCCGAGAGCGTACAGTTCATGTGCACCATGTTTCCAACGCCCGGCTTCTGTGATGAAAGGATTCACATATTCATGGCTGAGGGATTGACTCACGGTGAGCCGGGTCGCGAAGCGGATGAATTCATGGAAGTGGAAACAATGCCACTGTCGCGTGCGTTAGAAATGGTGGAGAAAGGCCAGATTCAGGACGGTAAGACGGCCCTCGGGCTTCTTTTTGCGGCAGGCTACAGGGTTGGAAAATGAGTGTTGTTCCAGAGTCTCCAGAGTTGTCCTTTTCAGAGACGCTAAAAGTAGACACTTCGGCAGTCGTTCGGTGTGCTTGTATCGGGTGGTGAAAGGTGTAAAGTGTTCCAGCAGCTAGGGTTGGGAAGCCTGGTATCGTACACATGTTTTGGGCACGACCTCTGCTATAAACGGTGTCGAACAATACAATGGAGGACTTCGATTACGGCTTCTTCTTTGTCTGTGAATTTCACCCTTTCGCAGTTGGGGGATCGAAAAATGGCTGACCTGGCGCTGAAGGCACGAGTGGCGCTGCCGGGAGTAACTGTTCGTGAGCAGTTGCATTCCCTTGATGACTCGGACGTAGTGAACGCGTTTTTGGCTGGGGAGGAGCGGGCGTTTCAGGAGCTGGTCGAGCGATACCAGACCCGGCTGCTCAACTTCATCTACCGCACGATCGGAGATCGCGAGCGGGGAGAAGACCTCGTCCAGGAAGTGTTCATACGAGTCTACCGGCACTTGCACCGGTTTGACCAGTCGAAGAAGTTTTCGACCTGGATTTACACGATTGCCTCGAATTTGGCGAAGAATGAGCTACGAAACAGATCTCGCAATCCGCTCATCTTCTTCCAGACGATCAAGAAGAATTGGCAGGACGAGGAGCGTCCGCTGCAGTTCGAGGATCCATTGTCACGCCCGGACGATCTGTATCGCAAGCGGCACCTGCGCCAGCTGGTTGAGTCTTCCGTTGACAAGCTTCCGGAACATCACCGCCAGGTATTTGTGCTCAGGGAGCTGGAAGGCAAGTCGTACGAGGAGATAGCCGAGATCACGAATTGCAACCTCGGCACGGTGAAGTCGCGATTGAACAGGGCGCGAAATTCATTTGCCGCCATCATCGAGCCGGCTCTGAAGTAGCGGCGTTGTAGTGACCCAAGGCGAAGGGACCAGAGTTGATCTGGTCCCTTTGGCCTTGTCAGAGCAGCAAATCCTGTTCACCCCTAGCTTTGAACCCTCCAGGCGGTGCAGTGTATCACCATGCTCGCAAGTCACGTCACGCAACGATGGAGCGAAGAACCTGATGGACTGTAGTCATTTTAGGGATCGACACCTTGGATTCATGGACGATGCGCTTTCCGAGACGGAAATGTCGGGAATGCTGCAGCATCTGTCAGATTGCCCCGACTGCGCCAACCGTGACACCTCGATTCGCCGAGCACTTCTGATATTTCGTAATCTCCCTGCAGTTCAGCCGTCAGCAAATTTCGCCGCTCGTCTGAATGCCAGAATACGGCATCTCCACAATGCCGAACATATTGCCAGTCTGCATCGCGGTCCCAGTCTTGGAAGCTTCGCTGCGGCGGCTGCAGCGCTGGTAGCCGTGGGATTTTTCGCCGTATCGGCCTTCGATTGGGACGAGCCGTCTCGCAGCTTGGCGCTCGAACCCGTCCTTGCGACAGCCCCGATGGCGACTCCACCGCTCGTAACTTCCACATACGTTGCATCCGCTTCCGCGGGAACCCCCGTGTGGTCCGCCGCGATGTTTGCGGAGCAGGTGCCACTGCACTTTCTGAATGCGGACGTAAGATAGACAGCTTGGCGTTTGAGTTCGTGCCGCCATGAGTCCGGTGTGCGATGCTCGGTGTTCGGTGCGCGGGTATAAGCCGCTGACCCAGAGCAATTGTTCGGTTGCTTATATTTCAGCCATGTCGCTCTCCGATGAAAAAGCATTCAAGAAAGCACTCAAGGCGAAGGCGTTCAGCCCGGTTTACTATTTCTACGGCGAAGACGAATATCTGAAGGGAGAGGCCGTGCACGAGCTCATTGAGAGCGCGGTCGAACGAGCCACTCGCGACTTCAATCTGGATGTCCGCGGCGCCAGTGACCTCGACGCCGAGTCGATCAGCTCCCTGCTGGGTACGCCCCCCATGATGGCGGACAGGCGAGTGGTGGTAATCAGGGAAGTAGCAAACTTGAAGAAAGATGCGCGCGCCGCGCTGGACCGTCATCTCGAGCGCGTGGCGGCAAACGGCGCGACGGACGTTATCGCTGTTCTGGTAGCTCAGGGTGGGGAAAAGGCGAAGGCGGACAAGGTGCTCGAACGCCTCTCCGGAGCCAACGAATTCGCGCCGCTCCTGGCTGGTCGCGTTCCCAAATGGATCGCGCACTACGCGCGTGAAAAGATGCGCGCCGCAATTTCGCCAGAGGCAACAGAGCTCCTGCATCGCGCAGTGGGAAATGACCTGGCGGCGCTAGCCGCCGAGCTTGACAAGCTCGCGAGCTACGCTGGTGACGCGGAGATCGATGAGGCTGCAGTAGTTGCCATAACAGGCACGCGTCGCGATGAAACGTTCGGCGATCTCCTCGATTGTATCGCGTCTCGAGAGGCGCCAGCGGCGCTCAGCATGCTCTCGCACGTTCTGACGCTTCCCAAGGTTTCTGGTGTGTCGGTCGTCATGGCGCTCACTACGCAAACGCTCGCAATATCCTATGGTGTGGGATTGCGCGACGAGGGTGCCTCGAGCGGCAGGATCGACAGTGCGTTCTGGGAACTCATCCAGACGATTCGCAACGTCTGGCGCCCCTGGGGTGAAGCACGTGCCGCCTGGAGCAAGTCACTCTCGCTATGGGATGCCGCGTCTGCAGATGCGGGTCTGGAGGCGCTCCTGCGTGCCGACATTGCCCTCAAGGAGACGCGACTCAGCTCCGATGAACAGATTCTGTCGACGCTGATACTCGCCATCTGCTCGAATGTGCGCTCAATTGAAAATCCCGGCGCGCCAGGGCGCACCCGGCGCGGCGCCAGGGCGATCCCGGCGGGAGTATCGGCCGATTAGCGACATGCGCTGCTGCATCACCAGCATTTGCCGTGGCTTGATGGCAGCGTCGCTCGTGTCTCTGGCAGTGGGCGCGCAGACCTCCACTCCGCCGGCCGATTCAGCCTTTTTTCGCGCGCAGCGTCTTGTCGCGGCGGGGCAGGGCGACCAGGGTCGCGCGATCGTTGCCCAGCGATTGGCGGCCGCGCCGCCAGGATCGGCGCGGTACGCGGAGGCGCTCTACTGGCGAGCAGCCCTCGCCGCAACGGCAGCGGACGCCGAGCGCGACCTGCGCCGTGTCGTCGTCGAATTTCCACTTTCCTCCTGGACGGACGACGCCCTAATGCGTCTGGCGCAGCTGGAAATTGCCCGCGGCGAGAAGCTGAGTGCGCTGCTGCATCTCGAGCGGATTGCGTTGGAGCACTCGGCGAGCGCGACGCACGCGCGTGCGAGCTATACAGCTGCCCGGTTGCTATTGGACATGAATGACGTCCCGCGCGGGTGTCTCAAGCTCGTTGACGCGGACGCCAATACCGGAGCGGGCGATGCGGGGCTGCGAGATCAGATTGCGCGATTGCGGGAGAAATGCGGGTAGGAAGAGCAGGATTGCGGATTGCGGATTGCGGACAACTGCGTACCGGTGTAATTGGTGACCCATCGGAGATGTCCGGCAGCACGCAGCACCTTGTTTTACTATCGTTCCGCAATCCGCAATCCGCAATCCGCAATCCGCAATCCGCAATCCGCAATCCAGTTTGTACGTCAATCCCTCACTCAACCTACCCTTCTGCCATCATGAATATTTCCGCTCTCGCGGTTCGATGCTTCGTCGTAATGACGGTCACCGCGGGATGCGCCGCCGCGACGCAAACACCAGCGCCGCCGCCCGCGGGATCCGCGCGCGAAGGGTCACCGCAGGCAAGCATCGCGTCACACACGCGCGGGATGATCAGACGAGATGGCCTTATCCCGGTTTACCTGGAGAGAAACGGCGGCAACGTTCTCCTGGAGATTCCGCGCGATTCGATGCGCGTTCTCGCTTTTTTCTCGCAAGCGACGGGTCTGGGATCGAATCCTGTGGGGATCGATCGCGGTGCGGGCAGCGCCGATCATGTGGCGCGGTTCGACCGTGAGGGCACTCGTGTCCTGGTTGTATTCGAGAACTGGCGCTACCGCAGCTCGGCAAGCGAAAATGTGGCACACCGGCGAACCGTAGCAGAGTCGTTTCCGCCCAGCACGGTGGCTGCTTTGCCAATCGTCGCGAGCGAAGGTGGCCGGATGCTTGTGGACGCGACGGACTTCGTTTATCGAGATTGGCTCGACGTGGCGGGCACGCTTACGCGCTCGAACGAAGGGAGTTACAGCATCGCGCGCGACCGGTCGAGCATTTACGAGCCGTACACCAAGGGGTTTCCGGCGAACACGGAAATCGACGTAGCGCTTACGTTCACGACGGCCGGCCGTCCCGGAAGGGTGGTTTCCGACATCGTGCCGGATGGACGAGCATTCACACTCCGGCAGCACATCTCCTTTGTGCAGCTTCCGGACGACGTGTACCGCCCGCGTGAGATGGATCCGCGAGCTGGCTTCTTCGGCATCACTTTCAAGGACTTCGCGCAGCCAATCGGCGCGCCGCTGGAGCAGCGGTGGATTTCACGGCACCGGCTCGAACGAGCCGATTCGCGCAACGCCTCAAGTGCCGTGACGAAGCCGATCGTGTATTACGTCGACCGCGGAATTCCGGAGCCGATTCGCTCAGCAACGCTGGCTGGAGGAAAGTTCTGGGAGGAGGCGTTCGATGCAGCGGGCCTGAAGGGAGGGTTTCGCATCGAGCTGCTTCCCGACGGAGTCGATCCGCTGGACGCGCGGTACAACGTTGTTCAGTGGGTCAACCGCAACGAGCGAGGCTGGTCGATCGGAGGCTCGCTTGGTGATCCACGAACTGGTGAGATCATCAAGGCGCAGGCGCGAATGGATTCCCACCGTGCGCGAACCTCATACAATCTGTACGCTGGACTTATGGGTGTCGCAGAAGTGGGAAGTACCGCCGCGGCGGCGGAGACGTCGTTTGTGCTGGGCCGCGTTCGTCAGGTGACCGCTCATGAGATCGGTCACACGCTGGGAATAGCTCATAATTACATCGCGTCCACGTATGAGCGCGGCTCGGTGATGGATTATCCGCCGCCGCGCGTTCGCATTGGGTCGAACGGCGAAATAGACATAGCGGCTGCGTACGACGATGGCCCGGGTGAATTCGACGTATGGGTGGTCCGTTTCGGCTACGGTATTTATCCGCCGGAGCACGAGACCGATTCGCTGCGCGCAATAATCACCGAAGGACTTGCAAAGGGATTTCTGTTCCTGTCCGATGCTGACGCACGTCCGGATTTCGCCTCGGATCCGCGCACCAATCTCTGGGACGACGCCGCTACAGCCGCAGAATTTCTCAAGCATCAACTGGACGTCCGCCGCGTCGCGTTGCGCCGCTTTGGAGAGCGCAACATCCGCGTAGGCGAGCCGATAGCGCTGCTGCAGGAACGCTTTGCTCCGGTGTACCTGATGCACCGCTTCGCGATCAATTCACTTGCCAAGACGATTGGCGGCATGGAGTACAGCAACGCGGTACGCGGCGATGCGCTCCAGGCAACGCGATCCATTCCGGTGGCGCAGCAGCGCGCCGCGCTCCGGATGCTCATGCAAGCCCTGCAGCCAGCAGAGCTCGCGATCCCGGACACAGTTCTCACGCTGCTTGCGCCACGTCCATTTGGTTACGATGCGAGCGTCGAGCTCTTCGGAAGTCGTACTCGGCCGACATTCGACGAGCTGGGCGCGGCGAGAACGTTGGCGCAGATGATCGTTGACGCTGTGTTGCAGCGCGAGCGAGCGGCGAGGTTGGTGCAACAGACCGCGCGCAGTGAGCAGGCTTTGACTCTGGGCGAGACGATTGACGCGCTCATGGGAGCGGCTTCAGCGCGCGGCGCGATCGAGGGAGTAGCACCTCGGAAGGCGGCCGCGCTGCAACGCATTGTTCAGCGCTCGGTTGCAGACCGGTTATTGACGCTGGCCGCTGACGGAGAAGCGGATGCCTCGGTGAGAGCGATGGCGGAGCTCAAGATCGCGAACTGGCGCGATTCGGCTCGAAGATTGTTGGGTTCGGCGAAGGGGGACGACGAGCGTGCGCACTGGATGGCGCTCGCGGGCGATTTCACGCGGTGGATAGAGCGGCGCGAGCTGCCAACACCAACGCCTGCGCTGCGGCCGCCTCCGGGAGATCCGTTCTGAGTTCCATGCACGATTCGACCGCATGAGTCTTCCAGTAAATGCGCGCGTTGTGCTTGGGACGGCCGCGGCGGTCATCGGATGTACCGGGGCACCACGGCAGAGCGACCAGGCTCATGCCGTGGGCGTCTGGAATGGACCGCACACCTCGCTCCGTTTCCACCGACTCTGGCGGCAAGATCGAATATGACTGCGGAAGTGGGGGTTCCACGCGCCTCGACCCCGGCACGTCACTCATCGGGAGAGGCGCTCGAGTTAACAGGACCTTCAGGTGTATCTGAATCTGACAGATGCTCCTGAACGATTACCCACCTGCCACCGCTTCGTACGAAAACCGCGGTCCATGCGCCGCGAATCTCGTGGGGCGCGCCCGCGGGGGTGGTGTGTGGAATTCGGTACGTCGCAGTCATCACTGCGGCGTCGCGTGAAAGTACGTCAACATGGCTTTCCTCCCATATCCATCTGGGATTGCGCATGTTGCGGCCGACATTATCCCAAAACGCAGCAATCTCGTGCTGCAAGGCGTCGCGGGTCGTGGTTAGGCGGCCCGCCGCCGCCGCCACGACGCGACCGGTGTCGGGGTAAAGGCTCATGAGGTTTCCAGGCACATTGCTCCTGGAAAAATCGTAGGCGGCGGCAACCCGGCGCTTTAGCGAGTCGGCCAGAGCAGCTTTTTCGCCGGCGGATTGCGCACCCTCACGGGGTTGGCAGCCGCAGACAAGGAAGCCAAGGGCTAAGACTGCTGACTGCCAAAAATGGCGCATGGGCGGTGTGTCTGAAAAAGGGTTCATACTAGAATAGGCTCTTTGACTGGTCCTGTCCGCATAAAGCGACACTGGGTGTCTTCTGGTGTGGACACGATTCGGTCGCAGCACCCCCTTTTCCCACTCCAACGTCATGGTGCGGCGCATGCCAACAGAAGAACTCAAGTGATGCGTCGCACATCGGGGGCCTGGCGCATCTCAAAGTTAGAGTGTGCCCCTCGCGGATTGGGAGAGTAGCCATGCGTAGAATAGGGCAACTGGGAGTGCCATTCGTAGCGCTTTACGGGCTGGCGTGTGGAGGCGGCGGGAGGGTAGCGGACGCCGAGCTCAGCAAAGACCTCGCGCTTGCGGCGGCGGAGAGACTGGTTTTGGCTTCGGAACACACCGCCGGCGTAGCTCAGGTGGTGTCGTCCATCGAGCTTGGCGCCACTGGCGGCCCGGCGCGCGCGAAAGTGCCCACCAGGCGGGTTCGTGCGCGCGCTGTGGTGTCGCCGCAAACTGACGTTGAAGTGACCGAACCGTCTCCCTCGGTTATACCAGTCGCGGTAACGACCACTGCGGAAGAGTTAGCCGTGGCCGTCGATTCGCGGCCGTCGCCCCGTCCGCATTCCATGCCGGTGGTTTACCCTGGTGGGAATCAGTCCGGGGCCGATGAGCAGCGAGGTGAGGGCGGGGACGATGCTGGTGGTGGGATCGGGGTAGTCATTCGCGGTGGTGGGGTGGGCCGCGATAAGTGTGCACGTCATGTGTTCGTCAACGACAGGTTCCCCACGACTTTCCCGAGGTCAGGCGGGACTTTCCCGCGGTAGAACTCCAAGCTGCACAACGAATGGGTGTGCCGCGTGCGCGGCGCCTGGTGTTAGGTTACCGCCGAGTTGTGGGGCGTACCTGCACTGAGCGGTTCAGCCTCGCCTCGACACCGCGCCCTCACTCGTTGCGCAATGAACTCAGCAGCGACTCCACTTCGCGTTCGCCGCCCGGGAACACCGGTCGGCGTGCCGCGCGTTCAGCACCGTGCGAGTTGGATCTCGCGGCGGGCACGGAACGTGGCGCGGCGAACGCTTCTGGTCGGAGTGCTGTCGGGTGCGGCATTCGTCGCCATTCTGGTGACGATGATACTGGTGCCGCGTGGTGCGCGCCGTGCGGCGCGCGAGATACGCACACAGACTGAGGTCCGTTCGGACACTACGCCACTGGTGGCGGCGGTAGCGCGATCGACCCTTCGGATGAGCGGCGCCGAAGCAGCTCTTGCGGAGGCCCGTACCGCCGCGGCGGCTCCGGTCCTTGTTGCAGCACCCCCAGACACGCTCTCGCCGTTCGTGCGTGCCCGCCGCGACTCTCTCGCGAGAGCCGCCGCGGCTATCGCAAGGTTACTGCGGCGTGTGGAAGGCGCGCCCTTACCAGCCTCATACCGCGCCCTTGGCGAAGCGAGCGAGATGCGCGACGTGTCGAGTGTGCCCGCGCTGCTCGACTCCCTTACTGAAGTAGAGCGGAGCAGAGAGGAGTTCGGCGCAATTGGCGGAGTCGATCCGATCTTTGTTTCACTTACTGCGCGCGCGGCCGACATCGGAAGAGCTATTCAATCGGCGGCGGAAGGAAAGCGTTCACAGTTATGGCGCGAGATAGCGACGCTCACACCGAAGCCCGCGGCGGTTGACACGACGCGCCGCATGCGAACCGATACCCTGCCATTCGTTGCGTCGCGCGCGACAGCGATTACCGAGCTGACCGAATCGCGCCGGCTGCTCGCGCTAGCGCGAATGCGCAACGATTCCATATCACGCCGGGAAGCGAGCGCTCGTCAACTCGCTTCAGTAACCGCGTCTCCGATCGCGATGCTCGCTGCGTCTCTGGTGCTCGGTGCGGCGCTCGGCTTCGTGCTCGCGCTCGTTGGCGAAATTCGGCGGCCCCGAATCAGCGATGCTGGCGAAGCAGAGTTCTTCGCCTGCGCACCGGTGATCGTGCGGATCGAGCCGAGAGTGGAAGTGGCGGAGCGAACGCGAAGAAAGGCCGATCATCTGGTGCCCCCGCTGATTGACCTGCCCACGCCAGTGTATAGACAGCTGTACGCTCAACTCGCGGATTCAGTCTCGCATCTTCCGCGCATGGCAGTCATCGGAGATGACGCGGGAACCGTGGCCACAGTCGCGGCCAACCTGGCAACGGCCGCGATTCACGCCTCGCGCACGGCAATACTGGCCGACACCGATTTCGACACGCGATCGGTCGCGAGTGTCATGCGCGTTCGCTCAACGCCCGGGCTGGGCGATGTGCTGGCGCGTCGGACCGAGTGGACAAGCGCGACGGTTTCGGCCGTTGTGGGACGCGACCGCGGGCTCGCCGTGCTCACCGCCGGAAGCTCACGTGCCACAGCGGTGCTCGGCAGTGCCGCCGAGGCATTGGCGGAGGAACTGGCGCATCTCGGCCGGCACTACGACACCGTCATCGTAAGCGCGCCGATGTCGCGGCGGGGAACCGTAGCAGCGGTCTCCGAGTCGATCGGCGAGGTCATCATATGCGTCCGCGTATCGCGCACCTATATGCAGGTACTCCAGCGCTTGGCACTGGAGGCACGCGAGGCCGGCGCCACTGTGCGAGGCGTGGTGCTGTGGGATACGGAGGACCCGGTGCTCGAAGCAGCGGAGGAAGAGGCGCCGCGCGTCGTGCGCCGAGCCGCTGTCACTGCCGAGCGGGAGCCGGCGCACGCGGAAAGCGATTAGCGCCGAGATTCGTCATGTCGCGAAACGAGTCGGGTGATCGGTGCGCGCTGCCCGGTGCTCGGTGGGTACCGCGCGGTACCCGGTGGTCGGCTGTTCAGCGGCGCGAGGTTCGCGGATGAGTGCCCGTGCTGCTCATTCGACCCACTGCCCCTTGATGGAATAATTTCCTACATTTCGTCCGCATTCCGTAATCCGCAATCCGCAATCCGCGGTTCCTTCCTCCACTATTCAAAGATGGATCGCCTCGCCGAAATCAACGCCGCTCTGGCGCAGCGCTATACGCTGCACCGAGAGCTGGCGCGCGGCGGAATGGCGCGGGTGTACCTGGCAACGGATGAGCGGCAGCAACGTTCCGTTGCCCTCAAGGTTCTGCATCCCGAGCTGAGCTCCGTCGTCAAGACGAAGCGCTTTCTGCGAGAGATCGAGATCGCATGCCGATTGTCGCATCCGCACATCGTTCCGGTGTACGAGTCGGGCGAAGCGGCGGGCGTGTTGTACTACAGCATGCCATTTATCGAGGGTGAAGCGCTCCGCGATCGTCTTGACCGTGAGAAGCAGCTCCCAGTCGACGAGGCAGTGCGCATCGCACTAGAAATAGCGGATGCGCTGGCGCATGCCCATTCACATGGCGTCGTGCATCGCGACATAAAGCCTGACAATGTGCTGCTGCAGTCGGGTCACGCCGTGGTGGCCGATTTCGGGCTCGCGCGAGCAATCATCGAGGCCGGCGGAGAGCGGTTGACGGAAACCGGTATCACGCTCGGCACGCCGGCCTACATCAGTCCCGAGCAGGCAAGCGGCGAACGCGATATCGATGGGCGGAGTGATATCTATAGTCTGGGATGTGTGCTCTTCGAGATGTTGGCGGGAGTGCCGCCGTTTGTAGGCGCTTTCCCGCAGACGGTTGTAGCGCTTCATCTGATCGAGCCGCCTCCGCCGTTGCGAGCTTTCCGCCCAACCGCGCCTGCCTCGATTGACGCGGTAATCGCGCGGGCGATGGCCAAGAAGCCGGCTGACAGGTATCTCACGGCGGCCCGCTTCTCCGACGCGTTGCGCGCCGCCTCTTCAGCGAACATCGGCAACGACTGGAATCCGATCGATTCCAGTCCGCGGGCAACTCCTGCCAGCCCGCACTCGGAAGCTGCGGATCAGCCCGATATCCATGATCCAGTGTTGCAGCTCGAAGGCCAGGCGGACTCGTTCGAGCGCCTCAGGGGTGTGCTTGCGCAGCAGTACCAAATCGAACGCGAGATCGGACCCGGCGGAATGGCCACGGTTTTCCTGGCGCGCGACATTCGGCACGGCAGGCACGTGGCGCTCAAGGTACTGCGCTCGCGACTCGCCAACGCGATTGGAGCCGAGCGATTCCTGGGTGAGATCGGAGTACTCGCGAGGTTGCAGCACCCGCATGTTCTGCCGCTGATCGATTCAGGTGAAGCGGCGGGCTCGCTGTATTACGTCACACCGTACGTCCACGGAGAGTCGCTGCGCGAGAGACTGCTGCGCGATCGTCGCCTGAGTGTGGCGGAGGCAGTGCAGATTGCGCGCGAGGCCGCCGAGGCGCTCGAGTACGCGCACCGCGAGCACATAATCCATCGCGATATAAAGCCGGGCAACATCCTGCTGTCGGAAGGTCACGCAGTAGTTGGTGACTTCGGCATTGCGCGCGCGATGGCGACAGCTTCCGCCGGCAACGAAGCGCTCACCGACAGCGGAATCGCGCTGGGGACGCCTGCTTACATGAGCCCCGAGCAGGCTTCCGGAGATCGGGACCTCGATGGTCGAAGCGATGTGTACAGCCTGGGTTGCGTCCTTTACGAGATGCTTACCGGCTCTCCGCCGTTTGTTCGCACCACGCCACGCTCGGTGCTCGCAGCGCATCTTCGTGACGCTCCGGTTCCGATGCAGCAGACTGGAGCCGAAGTGCCACCCGGGGTGCGCGCGGTGGTGATGAAATCGCTATCGAAAAACCCTGATGACCGACATCAGACGGCAGGGGAATTTCGCGACGCGCTGGAAGCGTCGACGAGTGTGAAGCGACGCGCACCGCGCACTGTCCGCTGGTGGAAGGCGGGAGCTGCGACGATCGCAGCCGCGGGGGTACTCGCCGCGGCGTGGCTGTGGCTCCGTCCCAGTCTCCAACTCAATGACAACAGCATCCTGATTCTCCCGCTGGAGGTGTTGTCGCCGAACAACTCACTCGAGCATTGGCGCCGTTCGTTTGTGCGTGCGTTGTCGCCGAAGATCGACGGAATCGGGCCCTTGCGTACCGTTTCATTGTCGGCCTATCGGGAATGGACTGGTGAAGCGGACCGGTCATCCGCACAGCAACTCGGCCGGCGACTAGACGCTCGGCTCGCCGTCTTCGGAACACTCGAGACAAATCGGGATTCATCGCGGCTTCTGGTGCGGATGCTCGACATCGAAGAGAACCGTGGCGTTGACATCGCCGATCTGCGCTCCGATACCGCGCACATTTTCGACCTCATTGACACGGTGGCAATTCGCATCGTCGCCGAGTTGGCACGCACGCGCGGGATTGGAAAAGCGCGCCCGTTTTCGCTGGGAACCAATTCGCGCGCGGCGCTGAACTACTTCCTGAGAGGTGAGGAGGAGTACTATCGAAGTTCCTGGGACGCGGCATACACATACTACGACAGCGCGGTTTCGGCTGATCCCAAGTTCGCTCTCCCCTTGAGGCGGCTGGGACACGTGGTTGGCTGGCGCTACATCGCATCTGAGGACTCGGCGCAGGCTTATAAGCTGCGGGCGGGAGCTCTTAATCGCGGCCTCCCGGTACGCGACAGCCTCTTGGTGGTTGCCGACTCAATGTTCGCAGCGGCATCCGTGTTGCCGGACACCGCGAGTGCCACTGCCTACTGGGGGCTGGTAAGTCGCCTGCTCGCAACTCTTCGTGGTGCCACGCGGAGCTACCCTAACGATCCCGAGGTTTGGTTCGCACTCGGCGACGCCCTGTATCATTATGCCGAGGGACCTTACGGCGTGCCTGAGCGCGATGTGCTCCTCCCGATTGAGCGCTCCATCGCGCTGGATTCGGGTTTCACGCCTGCGTACATACATGCGGTGGAGCTCGGGCTCAGGCTGGGGGGATACCAACTCGGCACGCGGCACGCGAGAGCGTATCTAGCGCGGCGTCCGTCAGGGGTGGACGCTGATGCCATTCGCTTGGCAATCCAGCTGATCAGCCCAAATTACGCGGAAGCCAAGCTGGGGAAAGATTTGCTAAGCAGGGTTTCTGGAGATGTACTCCTATCCGCTCGCATCGCGCTGCGGCGATATCCGGATAGTGCGCAAACGGTTCCTCTCATCTCACGTTTCATTGCCAGTGGCAGATCGGGGCGAGACGCGGTGCTACTCGACAGAGTATCGGCGCGGCGCACCCTCGTGCGGGCGTTTGCCATCAGGGGCCGCGCACACGAAGCGCTTGCCCAGTGGGGCGCGGACGCGTACAACGTCCGCAGTAGCAACGCGGCGCGCTTGTTCGTTGAGCTGGTCATGCTCGGCGCCGTGCCACCCGACAGCGCGGCTGCGGCGTTTGGGCGGTGGCTGACGGACGGCCAGGCAAGCTGGGCCACTTACGCACTTCCCGCTTGGGCGGCACGTGGGGACACGACTTCCATCGAAGCCTTCAAAAAGCGCTCGCAGAACGTGTCTCCGAACGAAGACAGTGACAATCTTCATAAAGCGGCCTACGACATCGCCGCGTCGGATGCTTACCTCCTTCTCGCGAAGAAGAATGTGGATGGGGCGCTCGCGCGATTCCTGCTGCTCCCTGACACGCTGTGCCGCAGCTGCTGGATCTTCGACCGGCTTACCACTGGGCGGCTTCTCATCGCAGTCGGTCGTTACCCCGAAGCCGAGCGGCTGCTTGGCACCCAGGTCTATGGTTACGCGAATCCGGTCGACGTTTTCTATGCATTAGACCATGCCCGTGCTGCCGAGGGTGCGAGATTGCGGAGCCGGGCAGTGCAGAGCTACGATTTCGTCGCGCGCTCCTGGGGGCGCTCGGATTCCAGTCTGCAACCGCTGGTACGGGAGTCGCGATCCGCGCTCGAGCGACTTCGCCGTTGAGTACTGGCGCAACGCGGCTCTGCTTTACCGCCGTTTCGGCGTGGTTCTTCGTGGTAACGGCGGGCAACCTGCAGGCTCAAGCACGGCTGGACCCCGTCGCGGATGCGCCACCCAAAGTGCAGCGCGAGTTCCGCGCGATGTGGATTGCAAGCGTCGCGAACATCGATTGGCCATCTCAGCCCGGCCTCTCGGTGTGGGAGCAGCAGCGCGAGCTGCTGATCATCCTCGATCGCGCGGTAACGCTGAAGATGAACGCCGTGATCCTGCAGGTGCGCCCGGCGAGTGACGCATTGTACAATTCCCGCTATGAGCCTTGGTCGGAGTATTTGACGGGCGAAATGGGACGCGCTCCGGAACCATTCTACGATCCGCTCACATTCGCTGTCGCTGAGGCGCACAAACGCGGACTCGAGCTGCACGCCTGGTTCAATCCGTTTCGCGCGCACCATGCGTCTGGCGGCACAGACTTCTCGACCAATCACCTCAAGCTCGCTCGTCCCGGCATAGTGCGTGAATATGGCCGCTCCCTGTGGCTTGATCCGGGTGAACCCGCGGTGCGCGCGCATTCGCTGCGCGTGGTGCTGGATGTGGTGCGCCGTTACGACATCGATGGCGCACACATCGATGACTATTTCTATCCATACCGCGAGCGCGATTCAGCGGGAGTGCCGGCAGAATTCCCTGACGACGCCAGCTACGCTCGCTACCGTAAGGCGCAAGGCCAGCTTGGCAAGAATGACTGGAGGCGACGCAACGTAAATCTTTTTGTGCGCGCGGTGCATGTCGGCATCAAGGGTGTGAAGCCATGGGTGAGGTTCGGCGTTTCTCCTTTCGGTATCTGGCGGCCAGGTAACCCTTCACAAGTCCGCGGTCTCGATGCGTATCAGGAGATTTATGCGGACTCGCGCAAGTGGCTGCGCGAAGGATGGCTGGACTACTTCACGCCGCAGCTGTACTGGGAGGTAGGCGCGCCACAACAGAGCTATCCGGTGCTGCTCCGATGGTGGGTTGGAGAGAACGTGAAAAAGCGGCACATCTGGCCGGGACTTTTCACCAGCCGCATCGAGAGTGAGGACCAGGTGCGCCGGTGGGATTCAGGCGAGATACTGGAGCAGATTCGGCGGACGCGCGCACAACCTGGGTCGGACGGGCATGTGCACTTCAGCGCGCGTGCGCTATTGCGGAATCTTGACGGGATATCTGATTCGCTATTGACGGGCCCATATGCGGAAATGGCGCTGGTGCCTGCCTCACCGTGGCTCGACCGGGTTCCCCCAAGCGCGCCGACGATCATCGTTCGGCGGGATACGATCGCAGGTGGCGTTGTGGTAACCATGAAGCCTTTCGCCAAGGAAAGTGTCTGGTTGTGGGTCGTGCGCGCTCGAACGGCTGGATTATGGTCGACGTCAGTGTTGCCCGGGTGGCAGAGGCTGCACACGTTGACGCGGGACGACTCGGCTGCTGTGCCCGAGTTGGTCACGGTGTCCGCGGTGGATAGGGTGGGGAACGAAGGTAAGGCGGCGAGGAAGACTTTTCGTTGATGTGATGACCGTGCATCGCTTCGCATCGAGTGCGGTGCTTCGTTGATGACATGCCCGTGCATCGCTTCGCAACGAGTGCGGTGTTCGGTGCCCGGTGTTCGGTTGGTATTGCGCGGTGCTCGGTGTTCGGTTGGAACTGCGCGGTTCCCGGTGCCCGGGTTGTTTATTCGACCTTTGCCTTGTAACCCGTCAGGACTGGGCGCACGCCGTTGGCGCGATCCGAGACTTCGATAACGCTGGCGGAATACCTGGAAGACTGGCTCGCGTCGGGGACTGCGATGCGAAGGAGCGAGCCGCTCGCGATGTCGCCAAAGACTGCCACACGTACTCCGCCGGCTATAGCGCGAGAATGCACCGCGAGAGCGCTGGATGTGGCACGAACGGTACCGATCTCGGGGCCGGTTACGGATACCAGAATCGCACCATCGTCCGCGAACGGTGTCGTGAGGTTGAGTGTCAATTCACCCGCCTTTGAGCTTGCTGGCCCGTCCTTGCCACACGCCACTAATGCTACTAGAGCGCTAACCAGGGAAAGAGCGCCAACAGCGCGAGTCCAGCGTGTCATGGCTTGGCCTGGATTTCAGGTGTTGCGGGAAGCGAAATGCGCTCGCCCGAGAGCAGCTTCGCGATGTTGGCGGCACTCAACCCGCTCGACAGTAACCATGCGCGGGCGTCGCCGATATCGCTGCGGCCGTTCCGGTTTCCCTGCAGATCGAGAAAGCGCGATTCGTCAGTGTTGAGCGCAGAGCCCGCGCCGAGCACCTGATCCATCACGCTCGCTAGAACCAGTGTGGGTCGGGTGATTGTGACGCCAAGTGTCTTGCTCGCGACGATCGCGTCCGCGCGACTGGACACCGTGAAGGTGAAGCGGCCGGACTCCGCGGGGAATCCCGCGACGATGCCGGTTGCTGGATCGAGCGTCAGTCCTTGCGGCAGTGCGCCGAAACTGATCGTCCAGGTGATCGCGTTGGGACCTCCTGCGGACAGGAGTGTGTCAGTGTACGCCGCGCCCATCACGCCGTTCCGGCGCGCTGAATCGGAAGCGATGCTCAGCGGGCGATAAACGCTGAAACTGAACTGCCTGCTGGCAGACAACGTATCCGATCTGGCCGTGACGGAGAACGCGAAGGTTCCTTCCACAGATGGAACTCCGCTGAGCGTCGCTGTTGCCGGGTCGAAAGTGACACCCGCGGGGAATGAGCCACTTGTCAGAGCCCAGATTGTGGGGACCGGCCCGCCCGTAGCGACCAGCCGGTCCGAGTACGCTTCACCGACAATAGCACTTCGCCTTGTCGGGGTCGATACGATCACCAGCGGGGCGTACACGCTGAACCCAAACGCCTTTGTTGTACTGACGCCCGAAGACGTAGCCGTCGCGGTGAAGGAGAAAGTTCCTTCCGTGCCCGGCGTGCCGCTGATGACGCCAGTAGCGGCGTTGAGTGTGATGCCGTTCGGGAGGCTGCCTGCCGAAACTGACCACGACAGCGGACCGTTACCACCGGACGCGGTCAGCGTGTCGGTGTACGGGTAACCTGAAATGCCATACCGCCGCGTGCCGTCCGATGCGATGACTACCTGCCGGCCGAATGCGGCCGTGACATCCCGGTGGCCGTTCATTGTGACGACGCAGCTTCCCGTACCGGAGCATTCACCGCCGCTCCAGCCGCCAAAGGTCTCGCCAGCGGCCGGGCTGGCAGTGAGGGTTACAGTGCTTCCGCGCGCGCCCAGGAGCGTAGTGCATGCACCTGGACAGTCGATCGCGGATGACGCAGTTATGCGGCCATTTCCAGCGACTTTTACCGTGAGCCGCCATCCGCGAGTGATCGTAGCTATATGTCCCGTGCCTGTCGCCGATTCCACCGACACAGTGAGGCCATTCAGGGAATCGGTAAACGTTTCGCCCGCGGTCCACATAGCGCCCGCGTCGTTCGGATTGAGATTGTTGTCGTCATCGACGATCTGCGCGTTCCGGTCATCGAGCGACGGAATCACGCGATGCAGAATGACGGCCTCACCCGGCAGCCTGCCGTCGTAACCCGCGAAGCGGCGTGATTCGATGGTGTAGAAATGGTTGGTGTCAGCCAGCATCGAAATCTCGGCGGTAAGAAACCCACCACTCTGCGTGGGAAGCGCGCTCCGCTCGAGCAGCACCCGTTGCGTTGACGGCATGACGGGAAGGAACTTGCGGTCAGGAGCAATCCAGCCGAGCTCGGCCTTGTGATAAGCGATGGTGTGTGTCCCGATCGACGTGCCGAAGGACTGGTCATTGTAGCGGCCGCCGCTCATGACGTCCCACCTGGAGTCGTAGGTAGCGCTGTACGGTCCCGAAGAATGCGGAAGGCCGAGGG
>JACDCM010000481.1:0-1189 GCA_013817545.1 Gemmatimonadaceae bacterium
TCCACTGCCGGCCGAAGTTCCTGGCGCGATTGTCCGCGCGACCGCCGATACTCTTTCGCCGCTTTTGGCTGGAGTGTACGACGCGGAGCTTCCGGTACTGGTCTTCTCGGACCGCATCTACACGGCACCCAAGGATCTGCGCGCTGGTGAAGCAGTCGTGCGCTACGCACCGAAGTCCAGGCTGCGACTCTCGGGGTATATGTGGCCGGAAGTACCAGAACGTCTGGCAGAGACACCGTATCTCTGGACAGAGCGAGTGGGCCGCGGGCGTGTAATCGGATTCGCGGGAGACCCGAACTTCCGGGATCTCTGGCGCGGATTGTTGCCATTGTTCGCGAACGCGGTGCTGTTGGGGGGGAGTTTTTAGGACAGGGACAAGGGGCAAGGGACAAGGGACAAGGGACAAGGGACAAGGGACAAGGGACAAGCAACGATGATCACTCGGCCCTTGGGATACGCGATACGCGGTTCCCCAGTTGCTGATTCCTTACTGCTTGTCCCTTGTCCCTTGTCCCTGTCTTCCTCAATGCCCCCGCACCCCATGCGGCTTGTACGCGCTTTCCAGCGCAGCAATCTCCTCGCCGCTCAATTCAAGATCGATCGCTTTCACGGCAGCATCGATGTGTTCGAGCTTTGTTGCTCCAATAATGGGGGCCGCAACCGCCGGCCTGGATAGCAGCCACGCGAGCGCGACCTCCGCTTGTGAAACCCCGCGCGCGGCGGCAACACGTTCGACCGCCTGCACAACGTCCCAGTCGCTGGGCGAGTCGTACATCGTGCGACCGAAGTCATCCCGTTCCGCGCGCTTGGTGGACGTGGTGTCGTCCAGAGACTTCCGGCCTCCGGCGAGCAGGCCACGAGCCAGTGGAGACCACGGGATAAGACCGATGCCCTCGGCTGAACAGAGCGGGATCATTTCGCGCTCTTCCTCGCGGTAGATGAGGTTGTAGTGATTCTGCATCGATATGAAGCGCGCCCAGCCGTTTCGTTCAGATGCGCTCAGAGCCTGAGCCAGCTGCCAGGCGTAACCGGAGCTCGCACCGATGTAGCGCACCTTGCCCTGTCGCACGAGATGATCGAGCGCGGCCAGTGTCTCGTCGATAGGGACACTCGAGTCGAATCGGTGTGTCTGGTACAGATCGATCGTCTCGACGCCGAGCCGTTCGAGGCTGGCCTCGCATGCCTGAAC
>JACDCM010000481.1:1199-3106 GCA_013817545.1 Gemmatimonadaceae bacterium
GGTGGCAAGCACGATCTCTTCGAGCTTCGCCATCTCCCTGAGGGCACGACCGGTGACTCGTTCGCTTTCGCCGAGTGAGTACATATCGGCGGTGTCGAAGAAGGTGATCCCGCTCTCGATAGCTTTTTGAAAGAACGGGCGTGCGGCATCCTGGTCGAGAATCCAGGGCCTCCACTGCGAGCTGCCGTAAGTCATGCAGCCGAGGCAGATTCGGGAGACAGTCAGGCCGGATTGACCGAGGTTGGTGTATTGCATGGGGCGATTCTGCGGGTGAGGAACTGCGGGCACAAGGCGTTGACAGGAGATTCGTATGAACTGGGACCAGAAGGCAAAGTACTTGAGCTCCGTCGCTGCCGTGATCGCGGTGGTTGTTGCCGAGGCGCCGGCGGCGGCGCCCGCATGTAGCAAGCGAGACCTTCCATTCCATGGAAGCGGGCCGATGTTCATCGGCACCGCGACGGGCGATACCGTTGCCGCCGGTTCCGGAGGGGTCAAATACCGAATCGCTGGCGGACACTTTGGGCGCGGCGTAGAGCGCGCTTTTTATGGCCAGGTTGTTCAGGTCGAAAAGCTCGGCGCCACTTTGCGCACAAGTCTGCGCAGTGTGCTGAGTAAGGAACCGAACCAAGTGATCCTGGTACCATGGGACTACGCCGCCGACTGCAATCCTGTGCCTTGGTCGCGGAGTGCGCGGTGGGTGGAGTCTGGAGATCGTGGACTCTTCTTCGGGTCACTGAGAGACACGGCACATTGGGTGGGAGGACTACCCACATTCGACGTGCACACACCTCAATCGGTTCCGTATCCCACCGCACCTGGCTATCGACGGATGGGGCGTGGCGAGCGACGCAGTACGAGTCCGGGGGGTTCTACTCTCACGCCCGACGAGTTGCTCTCTCTGTACGACGTTCTTGCCGAAGAAAAAGCAGATCGAGCGGATACTGGCCGATCCATCGTTGCGCGGCTTCAGAAGTGGGCGCGGGATTACCCCCATCTCGCGCCAAAGTATCCAGCCAGGCAACTCATTTCCAGCGCACTTCGCGGCGTGGAGTCGAGTCGCGTGAGAGCGATCTCGAGTCCATTGGCGGGGACGTATCGCTTCAACTACAAGTTTGCTTCCGGCGACAGCTTTACGCTTTTCGCGCGAACGAGCGAGCGCCCGACGACGCTTTTGTGGTCGATAACGGGTCAGGAGGAAGCAACGAATTCATTGGCGGCAGTTCCGCGAGCCGAAGGCTATTACCTGCTGACTCGAGTGGACACCAGTCTCGCAGGACTGGCAGGCAACTTGGCAACTTCAAGTGGGGGCGTTCGGCAGGGTTACGTTGCGGTAGTGGAGCAGCCCGCCTTTTCCGATCGGGATAGTTCGATGTGGTTGGGTAGCGTCGACCTGGCCCGCGCCGCTGAGAGCTTTGCGGCTGACACCGCGCTTCGCGCTACGCTCAGGGCTCTCGATCAGATCATGTATGCGATGTACAAGGAGGGAACACTGACGTACGCGCCCGGGCGTTTCGTGCGCCGACGCGACGGTTCGGTGCGGTTTGAGATGGATGTCAAGCGGAATGGGGAGCTGATGTTCTCCGTCCGCGGTGAACGTATTTCGGTGGAACACCTTCCGGCCCGATAAACAAGGTGATGTTCTGAAATCACGTTCCCAGCAACCGTTGGCCCTTCTCGACGCCAACCAGCCGGGAGTGGCAGCGCGGTCAACAGGTCGGCTCAACGGAGTACAACGCCTCGGGCCAACCACAGCAGCGGGCCGCATCGACATACGCCATCAAGGAGAATCAGGCCGACACGCTGACCGTCAAGCGATTCCGCGGGCTGTCCATCAACTCGTTCAGCGCGGGGCAAGTAGGAAGCAACTACATCTACAACGACTTCGAGGTGATAGCCGGCTGGGTATA
>JACDCM010000128.1 GCA_013817545.1 Gemmatimonadaceae bacterium
CAGGAAAGCCTTGGCAGGGCGGCGAATGACAGGAATCTTGACGGTTTCACCAGTACGCGCGCCAACCACCATCGAGTTGCGGCTGCTCAGGGCGAGCAGCTTGGGGATGGATTCCACAGGATACGTTCCATCTGCGTCCGTGATGAGAATCCAGTCGAAGCGCGCCGCCCTGATTCCCTGCTTGAGCGCCGCGCCATAGCCGCGATTCTTTCGATGCCGCAACACGCGTACGCCGCCTACATCGATGGCGCGCTCCGCTGTTCCGTCGGCTGATCCATCGTCTACTACAATGATTTCATAATCCCAGCCCGATTCCTCCATCACGCGGCGCACTTCGATAATCTGCTCCGCTACGTGTGCGGCTTCGTTGAAAGCCGGGATGACCACCGAAACAGCCTGGTCGAGCACACGGTCGGTCACTTCGACAATGTCTTCGATCGTCCCGAGTTGCTCGATCTGCGTTCCCATCATGCGACACCATTTGCCTGTAAGTTTTCTCTGACACCCGGGCGCGGCCGATCCCTGGCGCCAGATTCGTGACCGCTCTTGTTAAAGACTTTGACCACCACTGTGCCACCGCCAACGGTACCCGGAAAGCGAGCAGCTGGAGCATAGCTGTCTTCGAGCCGCTTCCAGATTTCCGGCTGAACCGCTGACAAACGCGCCGGGAAAGCGTACACGACCCAAGTTCTGCGGTGGCTTTCTTCTATGGATTCGAGCTCGCCAGGGTTTTCAACCGGCGTCCAGCCGCTCGCAATATAGCGCTCATATGCCAGGCGGCTCATGTCGACGACGACCACTGCATCCCCTGCTTCACGCACGCGCTCGACGAATGCGAACGCGCTGCCGTAATCCTGTTTCGGACGCCAGGCCTTTGGAACCGTTGTCGCGCTGGCGCTGGCGAGCAGGACCAGCGCCGCAGTTGCCAGAGCCGGCGCGCGGAATGCCGCACCCAGTGTGGCTATCGCAAAAACTCCCCGTATGGCGATGAGCACCGCGAAGCCCGCACAGAAGAAAAAGAGCCTCGGCCAGAGATTGTGCGAAGTCGCTACCATTGCGATCATCGTAATAAGGCCGGGGAGGAGCAACATCGCGACGACAGTGCCGCTTCGCCGCCAGTAACTAGCGACCCCGGTTCCCCCTACTACGGCCGCTACGCCCGCGACGATCACGATGCCACCAGCAAGTCCTCCACTCAAGCCACGCAGCATCTCCGAAACGAACCACAGCGGGTTTTTCCACTCGGACACCGTACCCACGGCTTGGGGCGCTGTCATAAGATGGAAAAACTGGGGCATGGCCAGCGCGTAAAGCTGCACCGTCAGCGTCGTGGCCAACACAAAGGCCGCGAGCGGCATCAGCGAAGTAGCTTCGGAGCTTCGCCGGTGTTGCCGCACGATCAGCCATGTCCAGATGAGAAAATGCGCGGCCGTCACGAAGATGGCTAACATCTGGGTGTAAATGGCGAGCGCCGTGACGACGGCGTAGGGAACGAACGTCACCCAACCATACGCCTCGCGACGGCGAAGCATCCGCAGAAACAAACCGCTGGAAACCAGTGTCCAGAACAGCAGGGCGGAATAGCCACGAGCGTTCTGCGAAAACCAGACGTGGTGATATGAAGCCGCGAGCAAGGCGGCGGCCATTAGCGCTTCGCGCCGAGTTGTAACGTGCGTGCCGAACCAATACGTCGCCCACAAGCTCGCAATACCGAACAGGGCGGCCGGAAGTCGCATTGCCCACGCGCTTTCGCCGAACAGCAATACGCTCAACCGCCCGAGAAGGGAATACAGCATGTGCTGGTTTTGACTATCGAACGTCGTGATGATAACCCCCGCTGGGAATCTCACATAATTCACAAGCGCAGCTATTTCGTCATGCCATAGCCCTTCGCCAAGAGCGTACATGCGAAGTGCGGCACCAACGATCAGGATCGCAAAAAGGATCGTCCATTCCAGCTTGGACGTTTTCGCGGATTGGCGAACGTCCAATGGCGCCACGAGCGGAACCGCGGTACGGTGGAACGGCCGTATACGCCCCGCCAGCAGAAGCATCGCGGCGTGGATGGCGAGAAACGCCTTGAAAATCCACGCTCCAGTGACCGCATGAGACACAAGCTCCTCGCGCCCGCCGGTGAGTGCCAGGGCCAGCTCACGGGGTGGAAGCAAAAGCGCGGTCGCGGCCAGCGTTGCAGCAAGGATGAGACGTGTCCTCATTCCCTCGCGCGGAAGCGGGTGGAAGTCGAGGATCGGGGTTGTTGACTGTGAGAAGATCACCGGTCTGGACAAGGGCAAGCCCGGTGCCCGTGAGGGGTGTTGTCTTCAACGAGCGGTAATGTGTTGCCGAATCGGTGGATAAGCGCGTTGCTTCGCCTGCGTGAAAGCACTCCGCGCCCGTCCTGCTGATGCTCGTGTGTGGCAGATACTCCACAGAGAACTGGCGTCACTTGTGGGAAGCTAGTGACACAGACCGCGGAATACTGCGGCTTTCGTTCGGGACGATTCGTGCATGCATGAACGCCTATGTCATCTGTAAATACTGCGGCCGTGGTGATTGTCTCACTTCTCGGCCTCGGTTGCGACCGCGACAGCGGTGCGATCGGGGACCGTGCGGGCGAGATTACGCTGGACTCCACCAAGCGGTATCAAACGATAGTTGGTTGGGAAGCGACCGCCCAAGCCGGGCAGGACCAAGCTGGTTTCACTCGCCTCCGCGACTCCCTCATCACTCTTGTGGTTGACGACCTCGGCATCAACCGCCTTCGGCTGGAGTTGCGAAGCGGAATAGAGAATCCCGTTGACTACGAAACTCTCTTTAATTCCGGGTCGATAAGCAGGGAGGAATGGCACTGCAATCGCTATGCGACCGTCAATGACGACGCAGACCCCAATCACATCAATGAGACAGGTTTCCAGTGGGCAGCGTTCGATCACGTGGTGGAGCAGGTAGTGCTGCCGGTAAAGCGCCGGATGCAAGCGAATGGTGAAAAGTTGTACCTGAACCTGAACTACGTGGCCTTTGCGAAGAAGGTGTGTGCAGGGAAGACTTATGATCATCTGAATCCCGAAGAGTACGCGGAATTCATCCTCGCGGCGGTCACCCATCTCCGGGCAAAATATGGTTTGATACCCGACGCTCTCGAGATAATTCTGGAACCCGACAATACGCGGCACTGGAAAAGTGGTACCACCATTGGCCATGCAATCGTAGCTGTAACCCGGCGTCTACGAGACGCGGGTTTCACTCTTGAGATAATCGCGCCATCCACGAAGCGCATGTCGGCCATGATCCCGTATCTCCGCGATATTGAGAGGGTACCTGGTGCCATTGACCAGGTTACGGAGTTTTCCTACCATCGGTACGGAGGTGTGTCGGACGAGAATCTCCGCAAAATCGCGGCTGCCACAACGCGATACAGGCGCCGCGCCGCAATGCTCGAGCACATAGGAAGCGGATACATGAATTTGCACGAGGATCTGGAGTTGGGAATCAACTCGGCATGGCAGCAATACGCACTGGCATTTCAGTCGAATGCTGCCGCCAAGGATGGTGGGGGGACGTATGTTATTCTGAACGCCAGCGATTCCCTTAACCCTGTGATCCGCCTTGGCGAGCGGTCTAGATACCTCCGTCAGTACTTTCGATACGTCCGGCGTGGTGCGGTGCGCTTCAGCGCCAGTAGCAACACCCGGCGGTTTAGTCCGCTTGCATTCGTGAACACCGACGGGCGTTATGTGCTCGTCGTAAAGGCAGACAGCGCTGGCACCTTCACGGTAAAGGATCTGCCACCTGGCACATACGGAGTTTCGTACACCACCGCAGAGGGTACTGGTGTCACCGAGCGCGAAGTCGCCAGGGGAGCAACTTTTTCGGCGAGCATTCCCGCTGCTGGTGTCATTACGGTCTTCGCACAACCTGTGAGGGGCCCGGGTTCCGGAGTGCAGCGGTGACAGCTCCTCCGCCAGGGGGGCAGGATATCTCCACAACTGAACAACGAGCGCTTCACCTGGGACCGGCACTCGGATGGTTGGCGCTCGCAATCACTGGCGAGATCGCACGCCTCCAGCTCATAGACGCCGGCCCTCTTGTTGGATACCAGCATTACAAAAAGGTTGGTGAACTGTTCGCTGAAGCTCAGGTCGCGACGATTATTGTCGGTTTGCAGGCCGCGCTCGCTATTGCAGGCATTGCAAAGCTATGGCGGCGCATACGTATGTGGTTCGGTTCGGCGTATTCCGGCTTGCGCGCCGCCGCAGTGGCTGCACTCTTCGCGGCGTTTGCCGCTACGCTGTCGGAAAGCCCGGTTGTTTTCGTTAGCGAGCTGTTACTGGCGACCTTCGTACAGGGAATAGCCCTGGCTACCATCGTTTTGGCAGTAGCGGCTTTGCCTGCCCGTACGCTCGTAGCGATCACCGATCGCCTGCGCGAGCTCCTTCCGGAAAATTCGGAGAATCCGGGCGGTGGTGTAGACCGCTTCGCGCTCATGACTGCCGCGTGGGTGACAGTCGTTTGTGCGCTGTTTGCCGTCGTATCGTATCAACGGCATCCGCACGTTCCGGACGAGGTGTCGTACATCTACCAGGCGCGGTATTTCGCGGAGGGCTTGCTCGCCATGGCACCGCCTCCCGTTCGGGCGGCCTTTGACCTCGACCTCATGTCGTACGAGCCGTCACGCTGGTACTCGCCGGTTCCGCCTGGCTGGCCGGCCATGCTGTCTCTCGGCGTACTCGCCGGAGTGCCGTGGCTCGTGAACCCCGTTTTGAATGGAGTGAACGTACTACTGGCGTATGTCATTCTCCGCGATGTTTACGGGCGGCGAACGGCGCGCTGGGCCGGAATACTGCTCGCAACTTCTCCATGGTTCGTATTCATGGGGATGAATTTCATGACGCACACGCTCACGCTCATTTGTACGTTGCTCGCTGCTCTTTCGGTCGCTCGGTTGCGGCGCGGCGGGTCACTGATGTGGGCGGTGCTTGGGGGGACGGGAATTGGGGTCGCGAGCATTATCCGGCCGCTCGAGGGTTTGGCCGTTGCGATGCTGTTGGGTATCTGGGCTCTTCCAGCGCGACGCAAATGGTTCCGCTTCGCCCCCGTTGCTATACTGGCAGCCGTTAGCGCTATTGTGGGAGCGGCGGTGCTTCCCTACAACAGGGCCATGACCGGAAGTCCAGCGAACTTCCCCATAATGGCGTACACCGACGCGCTGTACGGCAAAGGAGTGAATGCGCTTGGTTTCGGAGCCAATCGAGGAATTGGCTGGCCAGGTCTGGATCCTCTTCCCGGCCATGGACCCGCCGACGTCGTAATCAACGCCGCCTTGAATGGTTTCCAGCTGAATGTCGAATTGCTTGGATGGAGCGTCGGCTCGCTGCTGGTGATCTGGCTGCTGTTGTTCTCCCGCCTCGTACGGCGCGAGGATTGGTGGATGCTGACAGCTATCGCGGTCGTAGCCGGGCTACACAGCTTCTATTGGTTCAGCGGGGGTCCGGATTTCGGGGCCCGGTATTGGTACTTGATCATCGTGCCGTGCATAGCGCTTGCCGCTCGCGGAATTGAGACGTTGGAGAGCGTGGTTCGGTCGCCGGCCACCCAACGAGCAGTAATCTCAACAGTGGCATCGCAGGCCGACTCACGCGATTACCGTGTTACCGCCGGCGCGCTCGTGCTTTGCGCTATCTCTGTCGCCGTATTCATGCCCTGGCGGGCTGTCGACAAGTACTATCACTACCGGCTGATGGAGCCAGGGGTAGAGCAACTTGCGCGAACGCATTCTTTCGGAGAAAGCCTGGTGCTCGTTCGCGGGAAACGGCACCCTGATTACATGTCGGCAGGCGTTTATAACCCGATCGATCTCCGTGCAGCGGAGCCCGTTTACGTGTGGGACCGCGACGAATCGGTACGCAGTGCAGCAATACAGGCGTACGTGAATCGTCCGGTGTGGATCGTTGACGGCCCAAGTGTGACCGGCGCAGGATTCAAGGTGGCCGCTGGTCCGCTCTCCGCGCGAGAGGCGCTCAACTGGCGGGGAGGGAATGCGGAGGACCGAAGTGGGGGAGAAAGGTAGTTCGGCTCTCTCGTACGGGAGTGCAACGGCGGTTGTCACTGGAGCGTCGGGATTTATCGGCCGGTGGGTAGCGCGTGCCCTGCTAGCGCATGACGCCAAGGTGGTGCTGGTCGTGCGCAACGCAACGTCGGCTCTCAACCTGGGCCTGGATGACGACGCGCGATGCACGGTCATGCAAGCTGACCTCATGCGCGATAACGCAGCCCGTGAAGTAATCGCAAGCTGTCGCCCGGAAATCGTATTCAACCTTGCCGGTTACGGCGTGGACCGAGGCGAGCGTGACGAACACGTCGCTCATGCCATAAATACCGAACTACCGGTGCGCATTGTTGAAGCACTTGCTGAACAGAGCGATTCGACATGGCGCGGCCAGCGGCTGGTACACGTGGGCTCCGCGTTGGAGTATGGAGAGATCGGCGGAGATCTGTCTGAGAGCTGCGTCCCGAATCCCACCACCGTTTACGGTCAGACGAAGCTTGCTGGGACGCTGGCGGTGGCGCGAACATGCGAAAAGCTCGGTGTTCCAGCGATCACGGCGCGCCTCTTCACGGTATACGGTGAGGGAGAACACGCACAACGGCTATTACCGACTTTGCTGGACGCAACGCGAGACGAGAAACCGATCCCCTTGAGCGCTGGGGATCAACGACGCGATTTCACCTATGTGGAGGATGTGGCCGAAGGCATCCTCCGCCTTGGACTCAACTCGTCCGGGTCTTGCGAAATCGTGAATCTGGCAACAGGCCGCCTGACGTCCGTGCGGAGCTTCGTGGAGGTAGCGGCGCGGACACTCGGCATCTCTCCCTCGCGGCTCGAGTTCGGTGCACTACCGACGCGCGCAGAGGAGATGCAGCACGACCCCGTGTCGGTAGAGAAGTTGCGCGCCATGGCGGGGTGGGTGCCCTCAACCTCGCTGCACGAAGGGATCGCTCGGGCGGTTCACCGGTTTTCCGGGAGTTTCTGAGGGAGCAAGTCCACCGATCGCGTCGGGCGACGCGCCGTTCGGTCTGCAGCAGCCGGGCTATCGCACTACCGACAAGCCTCCAGGTCTCGCTTTCTGTACCTCCCTGCGCGCCAACCACTCCCGGTACCACTCGGCCGCCTCGAGAAGACCGTCGTCCATGGTGAACGACGGCCGCCATCCCATCATCCGCCGTGCCTTGCTGCAGTCCAGGTACTGCTTCGGAATTTCGTGGTTCGCTTCGTTCAATATTCGCGGCTCGAGATGGGTTTTTCCCATGAGCGCCAATATCCTGCCGACAAGCTCCAGGACCGATACGGGCGTCTCTGTGCCAAAATTGAACGCCTGCCCAACAAACTCGTCTTCTGGCAACCGTTCGGCGAGCTGCAGGTAGGCATCGACAGCGTCGCGCACGTAAAAATAGTCGCGAATGAAAGTTCCGTCGCTGCGGATAGTCGGCTTTTCGTTCAGCAGCGCCGACCTGATGGTGCCCGGGATGAGCCGGTTGAAATTGAGGTCGCCTCCGCCAAAAAGATTCCCGCAACGCGTGACCGCCACCGGCGTTCGGTAGGTGTGGAAGTACGAGAAGGAGATTAGATCGGTGCAACTCTTCGACACGTCGTACGGAAAGCGTCCCTGGAGCGGGGCGTCTTCCGTGTACGGAAGGACGTCGTGCGACCCGTAAGCCTTATCGCTCGATGCGACGATCACGCGCTGGATGAGCTTGCCGCAAGCCTTGCACGCCTCGAGCAGATTCCACGTGCCGCGAATATTGGACTCGAAGGTGGAAAGAGCGGAGCGAGCCGCTGTACCCACGATCGTCTGCGCGCCCAGGTGAAAAACCGTGTCGATCTCGTATTCGTTGAGCGCTCGGAGCAGGCACGCGTAGTCCTCCAGCTCTCCTCGCACCATGCGCACTTGCGCGAGCGCGGAGGGCTCCATGAGCCGGCTGTCCGGAACCCAGTCGCGCACCAGACAAGTGACGCGTGCGCCTCTCCGCACCACCTCTTCCGTAAGCCACGAGCCGAGCAATCCGGACGCACCGGTGATGAATACGTTGCGTCCTTCCCAGAACGAATTCACTTCCATGTTTTCCACGGCGCCTTTCCAGTCGCCCAGAGCGACTCCAGCAAGTCCTTTTCTCTGAGCGTGTCCATGGGTTGCCAAAAGCCCTCGTGACGAAATGCCATCAACTCGCCCTCGGCCGCGAGGCGCTCCAGCGGATCGCGCTCGAGGATGCTGTCGTCGTCATCAAGGTAATCGAATACCCGTGGCTCGAAGACAAAGAAGCCACCATTGATCCACCCTTCACCCGTCTGCGGCTTCTCTGAGAAAGTACCTACCGCGTCCTTGTCCAGAAGGAGACCTCCGAAGCGCGCGGGCGGACGAACGGCAGTAACCGTCGCCACCTTTCCGTGCTTCCGGTGAAATTCCATCAGAGCGCGGATGTTCACGCTTCCCAATCCGTCGCCATACGTCGCCATGAACGTGTCTTCGCCGATCCATTTTCTAAGACGCCGGATGCGTCCGCCGGTCATCGTATCGAGGCCGGTGTCGACCAGTCCGACCTTCCAATCGATTGGACTTCCATTCATGACCGTGAGCGCTCCGTCCCGGAGATCGATGACGAAGTCGGTGCTGTGAATGAAGACATTGCGGAAGTATTCCTTGATCAGCTCGCCCTTATACCCGCAGGCTACGAAGAACTCGTTGAACCCGTGAGCCGCATAGATGCTCATGATGTGCCAGATCATCGGCTTGCCGCCGATCTCGACCATCGGCTTCGGGCGCGTCGACGTTTCCTCGGCGAGCCGCGTTCCGCGGCCGCCAGCGAGGATCACGACCTTCGTCAAACAATCCTCGGCGACGGTATCGGGATAATGAAGCGGCCGCCGCGGTTGGCGTATTCCTGCTGCTGCCGCATGATTTCGCCCGCGAAATTCCACGCGAGGATCATCACGTAATCAGGTTGATCTTCCAGGAGCGCCGAGGGAGGCCGCACCGGGAGGTGCATTCCGGGAGTGTACTTTCCCATTTTTAGCGGACTCTTGTCCACGGTATAAGGAAGCGTTTCTGTGCCGATGCCGCAGTAATTGAGCAGCGTATTGCCCTTGGCGGGCGCGCCGTAACCCGCGACCGTCTTTCCACTCTGTGCGAGTGAAGCCAGGAGATCGAGAATGTCGCGTCGGTTCGAGTTCACGTCAGAAGCGAATTGTTCGAAGCGGGCAAAAGTCGTAAGTCCCAGTCGTCGCTCCTCCTCAATCATGGCAACCACAGCGGGGGCGTGATCGCCGTAGTGCTCTCGCCGTCCGGCGTACATGCGGATCGAGCCACCGTGTACGGGTACGCGGTCAACGCGAATCAGGGAGAGATCGGCGCTCTCGCAGAGCGCCAGCAATGCCGCCACCGAGAAATAGCAGAGGTGCTCGTGATATACCGTATCGTACTCCAGCTTCTCGATCATGTCGCGCAGGTACGGCACCTCGATGATTACGAGGCCGTCGGCCCCGAGTAGATCGCGGCAGCCGCGCAGAAATCCCTGCGAGTCATCGACGTGCGCAAAGACGTTGTTGCCGATGACCACCTTTGCCTTCCCGAACGACGCGCAGATCTCAGGCGCCACGTCCGGCCCGAAAAAGCGGTTCACCGTCTCAACGCCACGTGCCACTGCTATTTCAGCGATGTTTGTTGCCGGCTCAATTCCGAGAGTGCGCACGCCGTGTTGCTGGAAACAACCCAGGAGACTCCCGTCATTACTTGCGATCTCAACCACGAGATCATCGCGCGTGAGCTCGAGAAGCTCAACGACGGTTTGAGCATAGGAGGCATTGTGCGCTGCGATAGTGTCTGACGTGCCGGTGACGTAGATGTAATCGCGGAAAAGCACCTCGGGATTGATGACGTCGAGAAGTTGCACAAGGGCGCAGCCGTCACAAAAGTACACGTCGAGGGGGTACCGCTCTTCAGATGCGAACTCGCCTTCCGACTGAAGGAAAGAGTTCGCCAGCGGTTGAGGCCCGAGCTCCAGAAACTTCCGCAGGTTCTCCGAGCCGCAGGCGCGGCAGGCGGTACGGAGTTGGTGAACCGGGGGTGCGGCGGGATCGATCGATGCGCTTAAATGCAAGAGGAGGCCGGAAAGTTAGTGGATTGAGATCGGGACTGATCGGCTCCC
>JACDCM010000482.1 GCA_013817545.1 Gemmatimonadaceae bacterium
CATGCGAGCGGCGGAGGCGAGAATCCGATTGCTCGTAGATGGTGAGCTTGTCTGGGTGTATGGTCCTCGCCGACATGAGCTCGCCACGCTCAGGGTGGACGACACGCTGCCTCGCGGCGCGGTCTTACTGAGGGATGTTGTTGGTGCGTCGCCGTCCGAAGTCATCAGGGTGGTAAAGGCGGCACCCGACGAACCGCCGTCTCGCGGAACCTATGTCTGATTCGAAACCGAATGGCGCGCAGTAATCGAGAATACGGCCTGGCGACGACAGTATTGCATGGCGGACGGGTTGCTACCCCTCCGGGCTCACCAGTGGTACAACCGCTTTATCAAAGCGTCAATTTTGGTCAGGAGACAGGCACAGCGGATGGAATGATTTATCCGCGGTACGGCAATAACCCCAATGCGGAATCCGTCCAGCGCCGGCTGGCTCTTCTGGAGGGCGCCGAGGCCGCGTTGGTGCTCGGAAGCGGCATGGGTGCCACCGCCTGCGCGATGCTGGCGCTACTGCGACCGGGCGATCATCTCGTAGCCAGCGCCTGGGTGTATGGGGGCACACGCACGCTTCTCGAGACGGAGCTTGCCCTAATGGGAATCGATGTGACGTTCGTCGATCCCATGGAGACGCGAGGTTGGAGGAAGGCGCTCAGAAAAAAGACGCGTGCGATCTTCCTCGAAACACCGGTCAACCCAACCTGCAGAGTGCTCGATCTGCGCCCCGTGCGCTTCTTGACGGAGGCCAACGGACTCGCACTCGTAGTCGATTCCACGTTCGCTTCGCCAATAAACTTTCGTCCTTTCGAGCATGGAGCTGATGTCGTCATTCATTCAGCGACCAAGTATCTGAACGGCCATCACGATGTGCTTGCCGGCGTCGTGCTGGGAACGGCACAGTACATCGAAGAGGTCCGTGAAAAGATGACGTTGTGGGGCCAGGCGCCAGACCCCTTTGCATGCTGGCTGCTCGAACGTGGACTCAAGACGCTGAGCGTTCGCGTGGAGCGGCAGAACGTGAACGCGATGCGCGTGGCGGAATGGTGTGCCGCTCGCAGGGAGGTGCGCCGCGTGCATTATCCCGGACTGGAAGCTCATCCAGACCATGAAATAGCTCTTTTCACCCAGCGTGGTTTTGGAGGCATGTTGGGCATAGAGCTTACCGGGGGCGCAAAGGCTGCCGACAAGTTCCTGCGCCGCCTTTTACTCATCACCCACGCGCCCAGTCTTGGCGGCGTTGAATCGCTGGTGTCAGAACCACGATTTTCGTCGCACTCGCATCTGTCCGCGGCTGAACGGACCGCTATCGGAATTCCAGACGGTTTCGTGCGATTCAGCATCGGCATCGAGGATGCCGATGATCTGATCGCGGATATCGAGCAGGCGCTGCGCTGATGTCTGAGGTCATTTTCAAGCACACGTCGGAGCGCCGGCAAGTGGAGCGACGCACCAGTCAGATCATCGCGGAACTGACGCTTCCGGAGTTCCGCCGCATTGCGCTCACGTCGCTGCTCTTCGCCCTTGTCCTGTTCCTGTTTCTCTGGATGGTGCGAACCGTAATCATCGCGGGGATTCTGGCGATAATAGTGGCGACCTATATGCGCCCGTTTTACAAGATGATACTGCGGCTGGTGCGTTCGCCAACGGGCGCCGCGCTGCTCACAATCCTGTGCGTGGCGGTCCCGCTGATCGCAATCATCGTGTACAGCTATATCGAGTTGAGCGGGGCGGCCGGATATCTGGCCCAACATGAAGCCGATATCGTTCATCGCATCGATTCGGCGCTAATGCGTCTGCCCCTCCTCGAGGGGACAAGTCTTACGGACCAGATCAGGATCGGCGTACTGGCCGCATCGAATTACGGCTCCAAGCTGGTGGGCGGCATCAAGGCGACGATGGCGCAGTTTGCCGTGTCGACGGCTGTGTTCCTGTTCACCGCCTTCTACTTCTTCACGTCCGCGCACTCAATAGCGGGCTACATTCGGGGGAAGATTCCACCGCGCTACGGAGAGATCTCGAGCGCGCTGGAGCGAAACGTGCGCGGGGTGCTGTACGGCGCCATCTACGCCACACTGCTTACCCAAACCATCAAGTCGATCGTCATCCTGGCAATGAACCTCGCATTTCAGGTACCTCTCGCGCTGGTACTCGCGGTTCTGTCCTTCGTGATCGGCTTCTTTCCGATAGTGGGCTCGTGGAGCATTTACGTCCCCGTGGCACTCTGGCTTGGAATCTTTCGCGATGCGTGGGGATCGGCGCTCGCCATGCTGCTCATAGGATTTCTCGGGAACACGCTTTTCATGTCGATGTACATTCGTCCCAAGATCGCCGCCGAGAAGTCCAAGGTGCTGAACTTCTACTGGATGTTCATCGGGCTCGTAACGGGCGTGTACACTTTCGGACTCGTTGGAGTGCTGCTCGGTCCCATCGTGATCGGTCTGCTGAAGGCCACGGTGGATACCGTAACAGCGCAAGGCAGCTGGAAGCTACTCGACGCCGATGGTGACACGGCGGAGATGATCATTCAGAAATGATTCGTTTCGCACACGTCACAAAGGAGTATGCCCGTACTGGCGCGGCTCTCAAGGATGTGTCCTTTCGAATTGCGAAGGGTGAGTTCGCATTTCTTACCGGACCCAGCGGCTCGGGCAAGTCCACGATCCTCAAGCTCATCTTTCTCGAAGAGCGTCCCACGGCAGGAGACATCCGTGTCGCCGGAATGCACGCGGCCAAGATTCGCGGCAAGGAGATCGCCCTTCTCCGACGAAAGCTCGGGATCGTCTTTCAGGATTTCCGCCTTCTGGAAGACCGCACGGCGGAGGATAACATTGCGTTCGCGCTCGAGGTAACCGGCGCGCCGCGAGACACCATCGGCGCCAGGGTAGGCCGTCTACTCACTCAGGTTGGCCTGGCCTCGAAGGGCACCAGCTATCCGAAGCAGCTTTCGGGCGGAGAGCAGCAGCGGATCGCAATCGCTCGCGCTCTCGTAAACGATCCTTTCGTTCTGATAGCGGACGAACCGACCGGCAATCTGGACGATCGCGCCACGCGTGGAATCTTCCAGCTGCTCGGTGATATCAACTCCGCGGGCACGGCCGTTCTCATGGC
>JACDCM010000483.1 GCA_013817545.1 Gemmatimonadaceae bacterium
TCCCAGATCTCGGAGCCATCCTTGCCGAGGAGCAGCCGCACGCGTACGCGCATTCCCCGGTCCGATGGCTCGACACTCCCAACAGCCAGGTAGCGCACATTGAGTATTTTCGCGAGAGCCCTGGCAGCGCTTGCCGACCTGGGTGCAACCGTGCCGGCAACGCCGTTGACTCGCACGTCGCGCGGCCGGAGCCCCTTGAGCCGAAAGGCGAGACGGTCGCTGAAGGCGTCGGCCAGGATGCGTGCATCGCGGGTGAGCTGACCCGTCTCAAAAGGGATTATGGCGAGCTGCCGGGTTTCGGACGGGGTGTCGCTCGGCGGCACACCGGCTTCGCTACGCGAGGGCCGGCATGGTGGGGGCGGCTGCACATCGCGAAACTGGGCACTTGCGGGGTTCAGGATGCCGAATGCGACTGTAAGGATGCCGAATGCGACTGTAAGGATGCCGCCAAAAACAATGCGTGTGAGTTGCGCCCGCCACTCGCCGCGCGCTAGCAAAGGGCGGAATTGTCGCGTCACTGCACCAGAATGGGCCGCATCAGCGTCGTGCGCCGGATTTGCGCCGGTGGACAATTCGGCTGCACAAAGGTGCAGCCAACGTTGCCATGGTCGACAGCAGCCGCGAAATGACCATCGAGAATCACTGGAGAGGGCAATAACGGATTGGAGGACACTCCGGATCTCACCCCCGTTATCACAATTGAAGCTACGCGGTAGATGAGGCACTGCTCTGTTCCGGTGACCCCTGCAACGCAAGAAGGTGCCGACGGAGCGCTCAGATCATACAGAACCACCTTCATGGCGCATGGCAAGGAGCCAAATTGACGGCACCAAGTCGACCTTCCCATATCTACATCTGAGAAATAGGGCTGACTGCCACTGAACACAGTCAGTACCGAGTCGGGACCCAGGCGCCTCGGAACACAATTCTCAATGTTCTGTTGCACGTTCCCCTGCCCCCCGCCGAGATTCACGACGAGAAAGCTGCTTGGGTACTGGCCCAGGATGGTATCGGCGGCAGCGCACACCTCTCCTTCCTTCAGGCAGAATTTCAGGAAGATCGCGTTACTTCGGATCTCGACGAGATCAGCCTGCGTAAGGGGCCTGTTCAGGTTGCCGGGTGTGCCAGTCCGTTTATCGATTGTAGCCGTCAATGCCTGATAAGGAATCGCGAAGGGCTTGACGCAGTCCGTAACCTCGACATTCGGCGAAACCCACGCTACTGCTTCCGCTCGCACTGCCGTGGAGTTGACGCGCGCGAAAATAGAAGGGCTGGTGCTCGTTAGGCTCACCCGGATGGCGTCATTCTCGTATGCGCCGTCTCTGCCACAGTTTGGGCTACAGGGATGCACGGTGAACGAAGTCCCACTCCACCTACCATATTCCACGGTGAATCCAGCTGTGTCTCCCATCACAGTATTCAGCGCGATGTACCTTACCGCTTCCGCGTATGCTGAATCGGGCCGTACTGACATGAGTTTTACCACGCCCGCCAGCGCCGCGGCGTCAGCGGATCTCTGGAGCTCGCTTCGGTGCGCCATCACCTGGGTCAGGTCGACCGCGAAAGCTCCGAAGCCGAGCAGTGCCGTCAGCAGCAGAGCCACCATTACAAGTACAGCGCCGCGCCGTGAACGCCGGCGAAGATCAATTCGACTAGTGCGAAAGGCCATCATATCTCACTCCGAAAGCAATCATTTGGTTCCCAGAAACTTGAAGATGCTCAACATCGCCGGACCCAGAATTACTACAAACAGCGCTGGCAAAATCATTACAACCAGGGGGATTGTCATCTTGATCGGTGCAACCGCTGCCTTGCGCTCCGCTGTCTGACGCCGCTTCCGACGGAGAGTCTCGGAGTAAACGCGCAGCACCTTCGCAACACTGCTCCCGAGTTTTTCCGACTGAATCAGGTTCTGAACGAGAACCTGGAGCTCATGCACCATCGTCCGGCTGTACATCGACCTCAGTGCTTCTTCTCGAGGCATCCCCGCGTTCACTTTACGGTTTACCAGCATCAATTCGCGCGACACATCGGGGTGCACATCACGCAGCTCCCTGGCTACACGCAACAACGAAGCGTCCAGTCCCAGGCCAGACTCCACGCACAGCACCAGGAGGTCCACTGCATCCGGCAGCGACCTGCGCAGCCCCTCTTGCCGAAGGCGTATGGCCCGCACCAGGTAGAAGTGCGGCAGTATGTAGGCGAATGCTGCACCGCACGCAACGACGACGATCATCTGAGGTAGCGGCTTACCCACAACGATCAGTGCGGCAATCGTGGGAAAGGCTACTAGCAGAACAAGTCTGGCGGTCGCGTATGCCAAGGGAGCCACGGGATCATCGAAGCCCGCCTGAACAAGTTTGTCGCGCGCTTTTACATCCGAACGCCATCCCGATGGAGCGAGAGCCATCAACCGTGCGCGCAATGAGCTCGCGGGAAGCCCGGCGCCGCGGAAGATCGCACCGGAAACCTGGGGCAGATCATTACGCACCAACGTCCGCGCAATTACCTGACGCCGCTGCCTGTCAGCGATCACGGCGTATGCCGCAATGGCCAGAGCAGCGACACCCAGAGCGATCAGGATGATGAGCTGGAATGTCATCTTCCTGCGATCTTCTAGAAGTCCACGTCCGCGATCTTCATCATTATCATGTACCCCATGACCACCGAAGCCGTGGCAGCCGCCAGCATGAACTGCCCGGTTCTCGAATCGACGAAGGAACGCGCGAAGTCGGGCACGATGTACATCATGGCCACAAAAATTATCACGGGAAGCAGCGCCAGAATGCGCGCTGAGTAGGTCGCTTCGGCCGTCAGCGTCCGGAGCTGCCCCTTTACCGCCATGCGCTCGCGCATCATTTCACTCGTGCGGTTGAGCACCTCGCTCAAATTGCCGCCAGTCTCGCGCTGAATGAGGAGCGCGGTAACGAACATCTTGATGTCGATGCTGCCGACGCGTTCCTGAAAGTTGAGAAGCGCGGTGCGGGCGTCGATGCCCAACCGTTGCTCGTCGTACACGCGAGCAAACTCGGGCCCTAATGGACTGGCGAGTTCCTGACCAAGAAAATTGGTCGCGGAGTGAAAAGA
>JACDCM010000129.1 GCA_013817545.1 Gemmatimonadaceae bacterium
TGACCGTCACGCAGATTGTAGCATCGGTTCCGCTCCGCGCAGTCAGCCTGAATGACCTGGAGCGCTGGAGCGCCTTCGGTGCCCGCGTCCGCGTGGGACCAGGCAGCCGGTTCGACAGCCCTGAAGTCATCATTCAGCTCGTGAGTCTCATCGCCGTTTTCGGCGTTGTCGCGTTCTTTTTTCTGGGCCAGGGACGCGGTCGGCCCGGCGGCGGCAAGTTCGCCCCGACACCACCCGATCGGCATCTGACTCTGGCGTCTGTCGGTGGCGCGCGCGAAGCGCAGGCTGACCTTCGAGACGTTATCGCTTACCTCAAGGACCCATCCCGCTTCGATGCGATGGGGGCTAAATGTCCGAAGGGCGTTCTCCTGGTAGGTCCTCCGGGTACTGGGAAAACCCTTCTCGCGCGTGCCGTGGCTGGTGAGGCTGGCTGTCCCATGATTGTGGCCGCTGGGTCGGACTTCAATGAGATGTACGTTGGCGTAGGCGCGCGCCGAGTGCGCCAGTTGGCCAAGCAGGCGCGCGAGCAAGCGCCCTGCATCGTCTTCATAGACGAATTCGACTCATTGGGTGGCCGCCGAGGCAGACCGAATCGTTCTGGAGAAGAGGAGGTGACTCTGAACCAGTTGCTTGTTGAAATGGACGGAATGGAAGGCAGCGAAGGTATCGTGTGGATGGCAGCCACGAACCGGGATGACATGCTCGATGCCGCCATCAGACGGCCCGGCCGGTTCGACCGAGTGGTCGAGGTACCCTTGCCGTCCGCTCCGGACCGCCTGGAGATACTTCGCATCCATGCGCAGAAGTGTCCACTAGCTGACGATGTCGACCTGGAGCGCCTTTCGCTCCTGACGGTGGGACACTCGGGTGCAGATCTGGCCAACCTCCTCAACGAAGCCGCAATCATCGCGGTACAAGGTGACAGCTCGGCGATCAATGCCTGGCACATCGAGCAGGCACGCGACAAGATCCTGCTCGGGCGCGTTCGCGCGGGAGTCATTGTCACACCGGCCGAGCGTCGTCTGATCGCCCTCCACGAGGCCGGACATGCCATAGTTGGATTGGTCGCCTGCCCGGACGACAAGCTTCATAAGGTCACCATCGAGCCGCGAGGCCGATCGCTCGGCGCTGCGCACTTTGCGCCTGAGGCAGATCGTCACCTGTACCCGCGCTACTACCTGGAGGGCATCATCGCCAAGGCTCTGGGTGGACGCGCAGCCGAGTTGGTGTTCCTGGGGCCGGATTACGTGACTTCAGGCGCCGGCGGTGACCTCGTCCAGGCCACCAATATTGCGCGTCGTATGGTAGCGGAGTTCGGCATGAGCACCGAGGTCGGCCTCGTGAGCGCTGACGCAGCCGCGCAGGGGGGCGCTCTCAGCGGAGGCCTTCAGTCGCAGATCGACGCCGCGGTGCGCGCACTCACGGGCGTGCAAGCCGCGCGTGCCGAGGCGATCATTCGTGAGCACCACTCCGCAGTCAACGCGCTGGCGGACGCTCTTGTTGAAAGAGACGTGCTTTCCGCGGATGAGGTGCACGAAATCGCTGCGACCTTTGGTGTGATGCCGGCGGTGCGATCGGCGGCGTAACGGAAGGCGGATTGCCGTGGGTTCGTCCAGAAACAGGATTTCCGGATCGTGCAGAAGCACGCGCGCCAGGGCCAGGCGTTGCTTCATGCCTTTGCTGAAGCCTCCAACCCGCTCGCTGGCGCGGCCCGCGAGCTCCAGATCGCTCAGCAACCTGTCGACGCGCGCATCAATCTCCCGCTCGGGAACATCGTAGATAGCACCAAAAACCTGGAGATTCTCGCGCGCAGTCAGCCGCTTATCCAGTGCTGGAGTTTCTGGAAGCACGCCGGTCCTCTTCCGCACCTCTGAACCCTCTCGAACAGGATCGCGGCCAAACACGCGCGCAATCCCTTCGCTGGGTGCCAGAATACCGTTAAGGAGGCGAACAGTGGTGGTCTTCCCCGCCCCGTTATGACCAAGAAAACCGAATACCTCGCCGCGGTTCACTTCCATCGTGAGCCTGTCGACCGCGATGATGTCTCCGAAACGACAACTAAGCTCGTGAGTGGCGATGACCGGTTCGGCGATCGTCAAGGGAGTACGAAGGAAATGGCGACTCTTACGGAGAATTACATGCCGCGGAGCGACTTGATCACGCGGTCCGCGAAGAGGTCCACTTCATCGACCGTAGTGTAGACGTTCGGCGTGATGCGAAGGCCGTTGAACTCCGCATGCAGAATGGGAGTGGTGATGATGCGGTGCTTCTCCCACAGATGCGCGTGGAGTTTCGTAGTGTCGAGTCCGGTAACGTGGACGAGCGCAATACCGCATGACTGTTTTTCATCCAGCGGAGTGAGTATCTGCACACGCTCGCTGGCTGCGGTGAGCCGCTTCACCCAGCGATCACGCAGATACCGCATACGCGCAGCCCTGCGCTTGACGCCGATGCCGCGATGAAAAGCCAGAGCCGCCGAAATCGCATTGTGATTCGCGGCTGGGTGCGTCCCTATCTCTTCATACTTTCGAATGTCTTCGTCCATAGCGGCGGGCGCTGCCATTAACGGCCAAAGATTCTTTTGGCGGTCTTTGCGCACATACAAAAAGCCGGTGCCGATTGGCGCGAGCAACCATTTGTGCAGACTCGTACCGTAGTAATCGCAGCCCAGCTCTTCGCGGGTGAACGGGAAATGCGCAAATGCGTGTGCCCCATCTACAAAGACCTCGATTCCCCTTGGCCGCGCCATCTCCACAATTTCGCGGACCGGCATGATCTGCCCAGTCAGATTTGTGATGTGCGTGACTTCTATCACGCGGGTGCGCGGTGTGATCGCCTCGCGGAACCGATCCAGCAGATATTCCATCGACGGTGGCGGTACCTTGAATGCGATCTGCTTGACCACGATTCCGTCACGGCGCGCGCGCTGTTCCCAACTCGTGATCATCCGGCCGTAATTCTGATTGGTGAGGATCACCTCGTCGCCGCGTTTGAGGTCGAGACCGAAGATCAATGTCTCGTTCGCCTCTGATGCGTTCCGGGTAATCGCCATCTCTTCCGGGTCGCAGCCGAATTCAGCCGCGAGGTCTCGGCGCACGCTTTCTATTCGAGGCTCGAGAACGCGCCACATGTGCTCCACCGGGGCCTCGTTCGAGAATTTCAGATCCCGGATCATCTGTTCGAGCACATGGCTCGGGGTCGGGCTCACCCCCCCGTTGTTGAGATTGATCAGGGTGCGGTCCACATCGAACGCCCGTTGGATCTCCGCCCAGTAGGTCTCATCCTCCGCGATGGTGGACGGCGTCTTGTCGCCCGCAATCAGATCGGCGCGAAACAGGGATGCGAAGGCGCTCGAGCGGAACATCGGGACGGCGACGCCCACACTGCCGAGACTCGCAAGAAACCGACGCCGTGTCGTCATAACGCTCCTGGTAACGAAATGGGGATATACGCAATCTGTGTCGTGCCAGGTCAGTCTTCCAGTGAGCGTGCGCTTTACGGTCCGCCCGCGATCCAACCTCTTCCACCGCGTGCGTCTTCCACAAGCAGATAATTCTCGAAAGTGCCGAGCACTGGGAGCCGGGCGTTTCCAGTAATCACGGTGGTAACTGCTGCAGCAGGATTTGGCCGATCACGAACGGTCGTCGTCCCCCTAACGCTGTGAAACCGTATGGTGGCGCGCAGGCGTTCGGTCGATGCGGCAGCCACGAATCCGCTTCTGTCATCTGGCAATGTCACGCGGTACCATCGTTCCGTCGCCGCGACTACCCTGAAAACCGTATGACGCAGCAGCGTATCTGCCTCTGTCGAACGCGCTCCAGGCAACCTGGAGAGAGTTGTTCGGCGCGCGGAAATTCTCGCCAGTGACCCGATAAAGGAGGTATCTGCGGTAACCGCAGGCACCGGCGCGAGCGGAATAACGAGGAACGAATAAGGATCGATGGCTCCCTCTCCGCGGCTGTAAATCCCGAAGTGCAGATGCGGGGGAGTTCTCCTTGCGTTCCCTGTATTGCCAACCAGTCCGAGAGTGTCGCCCGCGTTGGCGTGATCTCCAGTGGTCACGAGCTGTGTATCGAGGTGCGCGTAGTACAGATTGAGATTTCGTCTGTCGTCCCGCAGGAAGACTACCTTGCCCCCCAGATTGTTCGTGCCGACCGAGACTCGTCCCGAAACCGACGCGAGCGCCGGAGTGCCGCGCGGGGCGAAAATGTCGATTCCCTTGTGAAGCCGTCGCCCAGCGTCGCGATCAGCGCCAAAGCGGCTCTGAATGGCGCGACCGTCCTTACCGGACACCGGGAACGCCAACACTGGCTCCGTGAACACGTTGAGCGTGTAACCAATGCCGCGTAACAGCTCGGGCTGAATGCGAAGAATGAATTCCGTATCCTGGTTCGATTCAAAGTCCAGACGCATGACCCCATCCGCCGCGCTTGCGACACGCTCGGGCGCATCGAGCGAGTCCAGGCTGACACGGAAAAGGTCGATGAAGATCTCGTGCGGAAGACTGCCCTGCGTTTGAACTTCGGCGACAACCCGCTGACCCCGCCTGACCTGGATCCTGGCGCTCGCCGCTCGCGGTATGTCCGCCGCGAAGTAACCAGTCTCGCGAAATGGCAGCGTCACCAGGGGCGCGGCATCCCAGACAATCGCCGAGGCGGACCATTGCCTTCCCAGCGCCGTGGAGTCCAAACCGGCTTCGTGCAGGGAGCGCGCGTAGCGTTCGTGCGGCGAGCTAGGTCGAAGCGAATCCTGCAAACGCTCCCGCGCGTCACAACCCGAGATCAAAGCGAGAGCAATCCAGACCGCTAGCGCGCCGCGCTTCGAGCGGGCGCGCGACGATTTATCGTCCAGTGGCGTCGGGGAGCTCCAGTACGAAATGGAAGCGCGTTCCCGTTTCAGCGGAGCTTGCAACCTCCAGTTCACCACCCATCGCCGAGACGAGTCTTCGGCAGATCGTCAATCCAAGCCCGGAACTGGAAAAGGTGTATTCGCCTGGTTTATACCGATGAGTGAACGACTCAAAGAGAGAGGGCAGCGCCTCGGCCGGCAATCCGCGACCAGTGTCCGAGACTGCGAACTCCATTCGCGTTCGCGTAACCTGCTTCGCCGAGATTTCCACGTGGCCATCGTCAGTGTACTTGAGCGCGTTGGTAGCGAGATTGAGAAGAACCCGGCTCAAGGCACCCGGCTGACCAGAACGCGAGTCAGATCCATTGGAGGACCACCTGAGCTTGAGCCCCTTTTCCTCCGCGATTGGACGCACAATGTCGTGCACCGCTTCCATTACTTCAGTTATGGAGAACGCGAGCGGCTGCTGATCGACTAGACGATCACCACCGCGCGCAAGTTCGATGACGTCGTTAGCCAATGATGTAAGGCCGAAGGCAGCGCTATAGATAAGCCCCAGCTGCCGCTCCTGCACGTTGTTTATCGGTCCGCTCCTGGCTTGATGCAGGGTCTCGGCAAGAAAGAGGATCGATGTCAAAGGGGAGCGGAGATCGTGGGCTACTTCCACTACGAGCTCCAACCCGTCCGGACCGGCAAGCCTGCTCGCGAAACGGTGCGCGGCGTCGCGATCGATGCGATCCTGAACGCGCTCGATTCCTGCAAGAATCCGGAGCAACTGAACCGGCTCGGGAGTGCCATCAGAAGCTGACAGGTGCTCCAGGAACGATTGGCGAAAGAGGTCCAGCATCCGGCGAGCCGGTACCAGGACTGGTATTGGGCTCGGGATCCCGTCGCTCGCAGCCTCGCGGCGCACGGCGGTCGCGAGCATCGCGAGGGCGGGCGTCAGCTTGTCTCGCAGCAACCCATCCCCTACGGTTTCCTCCCAACGGTCGGCCACGCTGTTCATTGCTACCTCAATTACAGCGTCGAAATCGGCAGCCTGGAGCGCGATCGGACCCTGAACTGGTAATCGAAGGACGCCAGAAGACGACGGGGTACCTCGACCGCGCGCTCGCGGTGGATCAGGCTCCGCTGAACCAGATGCCGCGGTCACTCTCCTCCCGCTAACTCTTCACGCCTCACGTTGTGCTTCTCCATCAGACGGTAAAGTGTCGTGCGATCGATATTCGCCAAGCGCGCCGCCTTGGACATGTTTCCGCCAGCGCGCGCAACAAGGCGGGATAGATACTCCTGTTCGAACTGCGCAATCAGCCTGTCCTTCGCCGGATGATACGGCTCGTCCATGATCCCCGAAAGAGTGGTGTCGCCTGGCAGCATCGGCGCATCATCATATACGGGGATATCTTCAGGCTGGATTGGTTGCCCGGCTTCGGCGAGTACCGCGACGTGCTCGATGACATTCTGTAATTCACGGACGTTACCGCGCCAGGGGCGCGAGCGCAAAAACTCGATGCTCGATTCGGTCAGCTTGGGCGCCAATTCGCCCGCGGGACGGTGTCGCTCCCAGTAGTAAGCGAGAAAATGGATAGCCAACAGCGGAATGTCCTCGAGCCGCTTGCGAAGTGGCGGGAGCTTGATCGGCACCACGCGCAGCCGATAATACAGATCCTCGCGCAGCACCCCCGTATTCACAGCTTCCTGCGGATCCCGATTGGTCGCCGAAATGAAACGGACGTCAACGACCGCGTCCTGCGTCTCGCTTCCAACGCGCCGCACGACGCCGTCCTGAAGAACGCGAAGCAGCTTCGCCTGGAGGGGGCCCGACATCTCGGTCAACTCGTCAAGGAATAGTGTCCCGCCGTTGGCAGTTTCCAGAAGTCCCGGCTTGTCCCGATCTGCCCCCGTGAAGGCTCCCTTTCGATGCCCAAACATTTCGGACTCGAGCAACGGCTCCGGGAGCGCCGCACAGTTTATGGGCACCAACTTTCGGCTGGCGCGACGGCTGTGACGATGGATGAATTGAGCGATTACTTCCTTTCCGGTTCCGCTCTCGCCGCTGATCATCACTGACGCGTCAGTCGAAGCGACCTTTCGAGCCAGCTCCACTGCTTTTCGAAACGCCGGCGAGATTCCGAGAAGTGAGATCTTGTCGCTGTTGCCGTTCTGCTTGAGGAGTTGCAGGCGAAGATCGCGCGTCTCACGCGCCACGAGGACTGCGTGAGATGCTCGGCCCACAAGCACCTGTAAGTGCGTGGCGGAGAAGGGTTTGGGCAGATAGTCCCAAGCTCCGGCGCGTAGCGCCTCAATACTGGTGCTGACGCTTGGATTCCCCGTCATGACCACGACGATTGTGTCGCGATGTGCCTGGAGAGCAGCCCGGAGAATCTCCATGCCCGATACCGGGGTCATGTAGAGGTCGACAAGGATTATGTCGAACTTCCTTCGCTTGACAGCATCGAGCGCTTCGTCACCGCGGCCAATAAAGTTGACGTTATAACCTTCGAGCTGCAGTACGCTCGCGCATCCTTCCCGAAGCGTCCGATCATCATCGATTACGAGGATGCGCAGGCTCGCCTTGACGTCCGGCGAGATTGACATCGGCTCTCTTACGGGTTCGGCACCACCCTTTTGGAGTGGCACCGGGGCGATAGCAGCCTGCTCCCCTCGATCTTCATGGGAGTCGTCCAAATTCAGCGGCTGCAATGGAACTTGTGAATGCGACACGGGGCAACATGGGTAAGGGCCTTGCAGCGAAATTCTACCAGGCCGACGCGAATGCTACTGAATATTAATGCTGGCGAGAAAAATACGTAGTGCTGACTCCACATGGCGGTGTCTCATACAAACCACATCGCTGTAGATGACGAACTACACCAGCCATGGTCACTATGGTCCGGGAGCGGTTATCCAAGGGATGCGCGTGGGCCTCTTATTGCATAAATCGTGTTGCCGCTGCTCCATGCGGGATAAGCCCTGTTATGGGCGCCCATTTTGAACCTCTGCATCGCCAGGCATGTCTAGCAATCTGATCCCTTCACGATCTTCAAGCGATTCCGACTACGGACTCACAAGTCCAAGTCAGCCGCAAAGTTGGCAGGGTACCGAGCCTGAGTCACAAGGCGTTCCGATTGCTCGTTACCTATCGGCCATTTTCCGGTATAAATGGCTGATACTTGGCGTACTCATACTTGGCACGGCGGCCGGCACTTTCGGCACCCGCTTTCTGAAGACCGAATATCAGGCTTCTGCGTCGGTATGGTTAGGCTCCGGCACCAAGACCGCCGCTGCCGGACCGGTTGCTTCGGACCCGGTGGAAGCTCGTCCGAACTGGATCGAGCTGCTCACCAGCCGTGGAGTTGCGTCCAACATCGTCACCAGACAACGGCTTTTCATTACGCCCGAGGATGTGGGCCACAAACCCCTTTTCGCTGATTTCGTTATAGGCGAAGACTTCATGGCCGGCCGGTACGAACTGCGACTGGATAGTGCGAAGGCCACCTACAAGCTGTTGAGGAATGAATCAAAGGATGAACAGAGCGCGCTTGCATTGGTGGAGAGCGGTGCAATAGGGGATTCAATCGGCCGCAAAGCAGGTTTTCTCTGGCAACCCAATCCGGCCCTCCTTGCGACGAGCGGAGATGTTCGTTTTCGTGTTGTCCAACCGAAGGCAGCCGTCGCCGAACTGCAGGGTAGTTTGAACGTCCGCCCTGTGGCGCGTACCAGTTCGCTGGAGTTCACCTTTACGAGCTCCGACCCCCGCCGAGCCGCATCGACCCTGAATGCGATAGTCGCGGAGTTCATTGAACTCGCATCGGAGATTCAGACGAGGAATGTCGTAGATGTCGGCTATAGACTGAAAGAACAATTCGATAGCGCGGCGATAGCGCTTCGGAGCGCAGAGTCAGCACTCGAAACATTTCGTGTAAATACCATCACCTTGCCATCGGATGCGACGGTCCTCGCTCCTGGAGTGTCTGCCACGTCACCTTCAGTGCTTCTGGACTTCTACGCCAAGCGGCAGCAGTCAGATGCACTCCGGGGAGATCGGGTAGCACTGGAGAGAATTCTCAGCGAGATGCGCCGTGGGGCATTCTCGGTCACCGCCTTTTCTCCCATACAGTCGGTCAACAGCTCGACGGAATTGACGCAAGCTATCAGGGATTTGTCTTCGAAAGAGGCGAATCTTCGTGCGGCGCGCGTCACCTTCACCGATTCAGCTCGCGTGGTGCAGACACTTCTGCGTGACGTTCAGACATTGCGAGGACAACAGCTTCCGAAGCTAACGGCTGACCTCATCGCAGATCTTCGGCAAAGAGAGGGTGATCTCACTCAGCAAATCAGCCGAGCCGCCACCGAGATCAGGGGAATTCCGGCCAGGACGATCGAGGAGCAGCGGCTTCGCCGTGACGTAGCTTCCAAAGACGCGCTGTATCAGAATATTCAAACCAAGTACGAGAACGTGCGCCTGCAGCTGCACAGTTCTGATGACGCAATCACGGTTCTGGACACAGCCATAGTACCGCAGACGCCTACCACAAATAGAAGCGCGCAGATCATTCTGATGGCTTTTGCCGCGAGTCTGGCACTGGGTATTGGCGGCGCTCTGGCGCTCGACCTCATGGACAAGCGGTTCCGGTATCCTGAGCAGGCGACCGGTGAGCTCGGGTTGCCGATCGTAGGCGCAGTTCCCGCCCTTGTCACTCTGAAGTCCGGAGCGAGCGATCCAGAGGAGGATTCGCAGGTCGTGGAGGCCTTCCGGACGATCCGCATGAATCTCATTCATGCCTTTGATGGTGCCGGCTCGATCGTTCTCACAGTGTCAAGCCCCGGACCGGGTGACGGTAAATCGCTCGTTTCAATGAACCTGGCCATGAGGTTCGCGGAACTCGGACATCACGTGTTGCTTGTGGATGGGGATATCCGCCGCGGTGAGCTTCACGAAACATTCGAGGTTGCGCGTCGCCCCGGACTCGTAGACTATCTCGCGGGCGTGGTTCCGCTCGACAGTATTCTGCGCGAAACGTCGGCTGACAATCTCACCCTTATCCCGTGCGGATCGCGCCGGCATCGTGGGCCCGAGCTGCTTCAATCCCCCGTGCTGGGTGCTTTCATCGAGCAGATGAAGACACGGTATGACGTGATAATCGTGGATAGCCCACCGCTGGGAGTTGGCGTCGATCCTTTTGTGATCGGCAGCGCGACGGGAAACATGCTGTTGGTACTCCGCTCTGGGGAAACCGACCGGAAACTTGCCCTCACGAGGCTTCGCGTGCTTCAGCGGCTGCCCATTCGCGTGGTC
>JACDCM010000484.1 GCA_013817545.1 Gemmatimonadaceae bacterium
TCGGGAATCGGGAATCGGGAATCGGGAATCGGGAAGCTGATCCGGAGGTCCGGAGGCCTAAGCCGCTAGACTAGGGTTCGCAAGGTTTTCTCGCTAAGTTGGACGCCTCCCGCCGCCCGCCTTCCGCCCTCCGCTTATCACTCCCCTCCTTCCAACTCTCCATGCCCGACGTTCTCGAATCGCTCGTCTCGCTTTGCAAGCGGCGCGGTTTCATCTTCCAATCTTCCGAGATATACGGCGGCGTGGGTTCCGTGTGGGATTACGGTCCGCTCGGCATCGAGTTGAAGCGCAATCTGCAGGACCGCTGGTGGAAGAGCATGGTGCGAGCCCGGGACGACATCGAAGGGCTGGACAGCGGCATCCTCATGCATCCGCGCGTGTGGGAGGCTAGTGGGCACGTCGGCGGCTTCGTGGATCCACTCGTCGACTGCAAAAACTGCAAGCGGCGCTTTCGCGCGGACGAGCCGACCATCAAGGGGACACCGGGTGCGCCGGATGCGCAGTGTCCTTCGTGCGGAATGAAGGGAACGCTCTCTGAGCCGAGACAGTTCAACATGATGTTCAAGACCTTTATGGGGCCCGTCGAGGAGACGGCGGCAGTGGTGTACCTGCGCCCGGAAACGGCGCAGGGGACGTACGTCAACTTCCTGAACGTTCAGCAGTCGATGCGCAAGAAAATACCGTTCGGGATCGCCCAAATCGGCAAAGCATTTCGGAACGAGATTACTCCGGGGAATTTCATCTTCCGGACGCGCGAGTTCGAGCAGATGGAGATGCAGTTCTTCGTCGAACCCGGAACGGACATGCAATGGTTCGAGTACTGGCGCGAGGAAAGAATGAAGTGGCATCGCTCACTGGGGCTGCGAGAGGATCGCCTGCGTTTCTACGACCAGCGCAAGGACGAGTTGGCGCATTACGCGCGCGCGGCATCCGACATCCAATTCGACTTCGGCGGGTCGCTCGGATTCGCGGAGATCGAAGGAGTGCACAACCGGGGAGACTTCGATCTCGGGCGGCACCAGGAGTTTTCGGGGAAAAAGCTGGAGTACTTCGATCAGCCGAACAACCGGCGCTTTCTCCCTTTTGTAGTGGAGACGGCGGTGGGACCGAACAGGACGTTGCTGGCGCTGCTGGTCAGCGCGTATCGCGAAGAGATTGTGGAGGGTGAAGCAGAGGGGCGCACGGTACTTGGATTCCATCCGGCCCTGGCGCCGGTTAAAGCGGGGGTTTTTCCGCTCGTGAAAAAGGACGGTATGCCCGAAATGGCGGAAAAGATCGCGGCGGATTTGCGAAAGCAGTTTCCAGTCTTCTACGATGAATCGGGCGCTATTGGACGGCGTTATCGGAGGCAGGATGAGATCGGGACGCCTTACTGCGTTACGGTCGACGGACAGTCCAGCGTGGATGGGACGGTGACGATTCGGGATCGTGACACGCTTGCGCAGGAGCGTGTGGCGGCGGAGCGGCTGGGGGAGGTGATTGCGGCGAGGATCGCGGCTGGCTGAGGGACGTACCCAGCCATGGCGGGTGGATCGGTAGATGGTAAGGTCATCACTCGGAAGTATTCCTCCGCGCTCCGAAAGATCAGGTTTCCCGCTCAGGCCGGGAGCAATTCCTCCAGCGCGATCCGGGTCTTCGGCGCGAGGGATTCCTCGTCGAAATACCGTGTGACGATATCGAGTGCGCCCTTAAAAGGCCCTGCTTCGGCACTATGCACAGAAACCAACAGGACGCCACGCTCAAGTGAAAACAACAACACAACTATCCATAGAACGGTTGCGTGCGGCGGGCGAGAGTCTGCTCGAAGACTTGTCGCGCGAGATCTACCGGGCGCAGTCGGGGCTCGCGCCGACCGCGGAGTTGCAGCCGATTTACGCTCGGCACGCCGGAATACTTGGCAACGACGCAATAGCCATGGTGCGCGAACTGTTTGTCGCCGCGGCGGAGGGGTCAGAGGAGCGCCGCTCGGCGCGGCTGCTCCTGGACTGGCTCGCGGACACGCATGCGCAACGATCGCTGGCGTCGCTCGATGAGCGCGAGATTGCCTGGGAAGCGACAGCGATGGTTGCCGTGAATGACGGCCGCTCCATTCCGTATCAGCGGGCGGCGATCGAGATAGCGAACGCGGAACGGCGGGACGACAGACTGGCGATCGAGCGCGGGCGTGCGGCGCTGGTCGCGCGCGAGCTTGCTCCACTCAGACGCGATCGATTCGCGCGGGAGAAAGAGTTGGTTCAGTCGCTCGAGATTGCGCCGCACTACCCGTCAACGTTCACCGCGCTCACCGGCATCGATGTGCATGCGCTGGGGGAGGAGTGCCGAGTGTTCCTGCGAGATACTCAATCGATGTGGGACGATACTGTGAGCGAGGTCGTTCGCACCCAGTTGGGTATTCGAATCGACGAAGCTACGCGTGCCGATGCGATTGCGCTCCTGCGCGGGCGTGACTTCGACCTAGCGTTTCCGAGCTCGGACATGGAGCCAGCGGTGCGCCGTCAGGTGGCAGAGATGGGCATCGATGCGGAAGCTGCTGGCCGGATCGTGTTCGACACCGGTGAGCGGGAGGGGAAGCACTCGCGCGCATTCTGCGCCCCGGTGCGCGTGCCGGCTGAGGTGTATCTCGTAATGCGCCCTCACGGCGGGCAGACAGACTATCGAACGCTTCTGCACGAGCTCGGACACGCGCTGCACTTTGGCTACATGCGCGCTGATTTGCCATTCGAGTATCGTTGGCTCGGCGACAACTCGGTGACGGAAGCGTACGCCATGCTGTTCGATCACCTGTTGCACGACAGTAACTGGTTACTGCGCTACACGTCGCTCAGCAGAAAGGATCTGCCGGCTTTTCGCCGAGCGGCGGGGTTCGAGGAACTGCATTTCCTGCGTCGGTACTGCGCAAAGATCCAGTACGAGTTGGAGCTGTATGGCAGCGATACGCCGTTGGACTCGCTTCCCGATCTGTACGTGACGACGCTGACTGGCGCCACGACGTTCCGGTACGATCCAGCGGATGCATTCGTCGATGTCGACCCGCGATTCTACTCGGCGCGATATCTGCGTGCCTGGCAGTTGCAGGC
>JACDCM010000485.1 GCA_013817545.1 Gemmatimonadaceae bacterium
ACATTACCTCCCACCCTCTCTCCGAGCACATGACGTCATCCTCGTGCCTCACCCCGAACTCACCCAGCATGTAAATCCCCGGCTCCACCGAAAACACGAACCCTGGCTCCAACGCCCGCGTGTTTCCTTCCACCATGTACGTCTCTTCGTGGCCGTCCATTCCCATTCCATGGCCCACGCGGTGAGTGAAATACTGCCCGTAGCCGCCCTTCGTGATAACGACGCGGGCAGCGCGGTCGATCTCCTGAGCCTGTACCCCCGGTTTTACTTTCTCCATCGCCGCGGTCTGCGCATCGTGCACGAGATTGTAGACCTTACGAAATTTCGCCGAAGGCGCGTCCCCAAACCAGCGCGTGCGCGTGATATCGGACGCGTACCCCTGAAAACCGCATCCGCCATCCATTAAAACGACCATTCCCTCCTTGAGCGTTGCGTCAATCGTACCGCCGTGCGGCAGCGCCGACTGCGCCCCGAGCTGCACGAGCGCGCCCCCGTTGACACCGCGCAGGGAATGCTCGCGCGAGACCAGTGCCGCGATGTCGGAATCACGCATGCCGACCTGCAACTGATCGTGCGCGGATGCGATCGCGTCCTCGGTAATCTCGATTGCCCGTCTCATGCGCACTATTTCGTCCGCTGATTTCACGAGACGCATACGCTCGAAAACCGCCGAGCCGTCAACCAGTCTGGCATCGGGAAGCGCGGCAACGATGCGCATCGCCGTCCAGTATTCCGTTTTCGGCTCAACCAGCAGCACTGCGCGCTGCGCTGACCCGCCGAGTACGTCGCGCACAAGCGCGAACGGACTCTCATGCTCCTCCCACCCCCGGACAGTGCCGATCCGGGCACCACGGCGCACTCGCTCCGCCTCGAATGAGGGCGACACCAGCACCGGCTCGCCGTTCACAGGCAGCACCAGCGCTATCAGCCGTTCGCTCCTGCCGAAACTCGAGCCAACCAGGTAATTGAAGTTTGTCGAGCCGCTTGTCGCGATTAGCACCGTCGCCCCAGCATCCTTTGTAAGCTTTCGAGCCTGCTCGAGACGCCGCTCGAACACGTCTTTACCAAGAGGCGAGATGGGAGGATAGCTCGTGCGAATCTCGATATTGGTGCTGGGAACAGTCTTCGGGGCGGGCATCGCAGCGAACCCTTTAGCTCCAGCGGTGTCGGAAAAGACACCTCCCAGAGCGACTGCACCGGATGCTGCACCCAGGGCCGAAACGAAATCACGACGTTGCATCTTTACGTCTCCAGTGACAGGAAGTTCAGGGGAATACCGGGATGTCCAACGCGGCGAAAAAGGAGAGACGACGAAATGCGTCGCGCTCTTCGGTTTGTCCGTTCGAGGTAATGCTGCGAAGCTTGGGGGCGAGGCTCGTACCCACGCCGATCGAGAAGGGAAGGCCGCGAATCCCCGCGACGGCGTAGACGCCAGGTGCAAATAGCTGGTCGACGCCGACTTCCGGCGCGCTCGCCACACTGTCTTCACCGCTGATTCGCCAGGACGCGACGCCTCCCACGTCAATCGCCTGGACGAAGACACCAGCCGAGCGCACAAATCCCCAAGGCACCGAGCGCCCCAACTCGACGCCGATCGGGACGTATGCGCCGGCGAATGTCGCACGATCGCCGCAGTTCCTAATCCGCTCGCAAGCGCTCTCTCGGCCCGCAGCCGCCCCCGCATACGCGTTGAGGAACACGTAGCCACCGCTGCCGGGTTCGCGCTTCCGGCGGTACCCGCCACTCTGCGACACGAAGTGCGTCATGGCAGCTTCCACCCCCTCCGCATCTTCTGCTTGCGCGACGTCCGCCGTAAAGGAAAATATCCGCGCTGCATGCGGTGGCAACGATCGGTACAGGCCAAGTGAATTAGTGAGCTGCAGGGCATCCGCCATAGCGGTGCCGTACTGCTCGCCGCCCATATATGTCGCGATCCTCTGGACGTGCGCGATGGTCGCTATGACGTCGTTCACCCGGGGACTCTCACGCGCTGTTCGCAGCGCCAGCGACAACATGTCCGCTGCCGAAGCTATCAGGCGAGGATAGATGGTTCGCCTCGCCTCCGTCGTGAGATTCGGGTTCTTGACCAGATCGTAAACCGAGTCGCGCTTGGCCTGGAAAGTCTGCGCGGCATTATTGAAGTGGTAGGCTGCCGCGTATACGCGCTCTGGGTCGAAGCCGAAGCAAAGGTCACTGTCGACGCAGGAACCGGTCAGACCGGTCGGCCACGCCCAGGGAACCCCCGCTTTTGCGTTCACAGCGACCGCTTGCATTCCGTACAGGATCTGCTTGGAGGGATCGCTCCACAGCGCTCGCCGAAATGATCCGCGCTCTTCCAGCGCCGACAGCAACACTGCCGCCTGATACAATGCTGCCGCGGCGGGAGTGCTGTCGGCGCTAAAACTCAACGTCTTTCGGATAGCTGGCCGCAACTTCGCCAGACTCGCAAATGCGGCCGACACATCGCCCGTTTGCACGACATCCATGAAAAACCGTGCTGAGTACCTGGCCACGAGCACGCGATCGACCGCATCGCTCGGTGGCACCTGCGCTGCTCGCACGAACGTGGTCTCGACCAGTACGCTCGGAAGCCGTACCAGGTCCGTTCGGACCGCCGTGCGGAGCGCCACTACCCCGGGTAGGAGAACGTTCCATTCAGCGCTGTCAACCAGAGAGCATGTGCCGCCCAGATAGGGGCTTAACCGGTCGGGTCGGCATACCGCATTGGAAACTCTCGCTACTACCGACATGCGGAGCTGCTGACGGCCCTTGTTAACCAGAAAGTCGGTTATGCCGAGAAGAATCGTCGACTGGCTCGCCAATCCAGCGCCGAGATTGACCAAACGTGATGGTCTGGGTGAGCCTGCTCTCAGAGTATCGCGTATGCGATCGTAGTCTGTCTCCGGGTCCATCGGGCGCGCCAGTGCCCGGATGGCGTCCGGACTGGGCACGACAACAATCGCATGACCCCATTTAGAAGGGGGCAGCTTTGCGAGGCCACAGAACGCCGCGATTTCTCCGTTAGAGAGAGCATCGGGATTATTGCACGC
>JACDCM010000486.1 GCA_013817545.1 Gemmatimonadaceae bacterium
GCGTGTGACTTCGAGGCCCCCCCGCATCCAGGTGGCGCTGGAGCAAAAAGAACGAGTTTATGATACGCTAATCCCATTCAACATTCGCCGGGCTTGGAGGGGGTTTCATGTCGGAACCTGAGCAGCGCTTCCGGGAAGAACGCCTGGCCATTCACCGCTGCTGCGCTTCGTCGATGCATTAATTCTGAACGCACCTCATGCATCGCGCGCGAGGTTTCGCGGACGATCTGAGCTCACACTGTGCCGCGTCCGGGATTTGGAAAACGCCGAAGCCCAAGATGGGTCTCGACGCCGTTATTTAAGGTAACTGTTTGCATCAGCAAGCAGAAAGCCGCCAATCGCTTGATCCTCGCGGCATCCAGCTCGCGCTCTTGGAACTGCCCCGAGCCACCGAGCACCAGCGCACGCTAGCGGGCTTCGCGGGCGAGCCGGTTGATGTTGTCGCGCGCGGTCACCAGCGCGTCGGGCGTCACGCTGACGTCGCCCCACAGCGGATGGTCCATGGCGATGATGAGAAACGCCATCAGGCCGAACATCCCCGCCATCATCCCGGTCACCGCGAGTTGCGTCCGCAGGCTGTGCACCTCAAAGGCGCAGGCGTAGCCGACGGTGACGATCCCGCCGAGGACGATGACGACCCACAGCGTCACGCCGATCCCCTGCTGGCCGACGAAGAGCCGCTCGCGCCGGCGATCGAGCAGGTTGGTGCTCTCGGTCAGCAGCTCCGGTATCAGCGCTTGATCGTGCGCAGACGCCGGCCAGAGTCGCGCCAGCTCACGCTCGAGGGAGTCGATGATCGCCCACGTCGGCTCGCTCACTTTGTTGTTCCGCTGGTCCGGCCATTCGACTTGGATGACCGAGTCGAGGTATTGCCGCGTCAGCTTCTGCAAGCGCGACCTCCCCGGCTCTTCGAGGCCGTCCAGATGCCGGTAGAGGTTGCTCAGCGCCGACGCTTCGTTGACGACCGCCTGTTCCACTTGCGCGTACGAGCCCTGCACCCGCACGACGAGCAAGGCGAGCGCGACAGCATAGAGGACGCCGATGAACTGATGCATCAGCCCAGCGGGACCCTCGTCCTCGGAACGAATGAGCCAGTTGAGCCGGCGCGCCGTGATGCAGACCGTCCAGGCGACCGCGACACTGACAGCGACGACCGAGGATCCCAGGAACCAGAGGTTCAGGTCGTAAAGCCAGAGCATCTAGGGATTTTACCGGACGCTGGGCCGGAGACAACTACCGCGATGCCAGAGCGATTAGCCCGACCTGGCTGGTCGGGGATTTCCGCGGTTCTCGCCGTCCTTTCCTACTTATGGAACCAGGTCGATGTAATCGTATCGACGTAGTAGAGCCGAAACGTTTCAAGCCGCCCGTCCGGCAGCCGGACACGGAAGCCAGTTATTACGCAATCTAACTTCCGCGCCGATCGATCAACTTGTAGCCGAGCCAGAGTCCGGTCCAGGATACGTTGCCCGCAATCACCGCGAGAATGTTGCGAATCATGAGGAGCGAACCGAGTTCGCAGTCTCGCGTGTCACTTGAATACCACCGTGGCGGTCGCGTCTTGGCGGTAGACGGCATCACGGGCCGGCTGCCAATTGCCGTGAAATAGTGATAGACGATCGACTGCTCTTTATCGTCCCAGATCGCAATCGTTTCCCCGCCTACGCGCCGTCATTAACCGAGTGCAGAATTCGCGCCCGCTCCCATCAGCCACGTCCATCTTTGGCTTTTCGGTGCGGTTCGTCGCGCAGATCAATGATCAGTTCGAAGCAACCATTGGGCAGCACATGCTCCCGCTGATGTGGAGTGTACAAGTCTTGGAAACCAAAACCACTCCACGTATTCTGCCAATGGTTCGCCCGGAACGTGTCGGCGAAAAATCATGGCTCTACGCTGGAGCAAAGGAGCTGGCTTTGGCGATTCAAATGCGTTCGTTGGCTTGAGGGACCCACGCTACCGGGGTCACCGTCTGCTTGCGATCAGCCCGGGAGCCTCCATCGAGCGGCCGGCGCAAGCGGAGTTGGATACGCGGGAACCTTCCGCTGTTTCTACGCAATCTAACTTCCGCGCCGATGATCAATGCGTCTCGTGCAACAAGCCACGCCGCGTCACGAGATAAACCGCAAAGCTGCCGAGCCAATGTCCACCTTCGTAGTGCTCGCCCGTGACGGCCGCAAGCCCGGCGCGACGGTGCGCCTCCGCAGCCGCTGTCAGCGCCAGCTGGTGCGAATCGTCACGCGGCAGGCCTGAGGAAATCCCTTCCAGCATCCAGGCGCGACTCAGATTTAGCCCGTCGAGATGCGCAAGCTTCGGATCGCTTCGATCGGGAGAGACGACGACGGGCAACCAGTTGGCGTCCGCCCTGTCAGGTAGCTCAGGCAGGAATTCTCCGAGCCATCGCGCGAACTCGGCCGGCGAAAGCACGCGACGCATCACGTCCGCTTCAGCCAGGCACGGCGAGAGAAAGTCCTCGCCCGATGGTTCATAAGTTATCGGACACGCCTTGTCCGCGAAGTAGAATTTGCGAGCCTGCGCCGCGAGCACTTTCGCGAACTCTTCGTTCTTGGTCACGCGCGCGTAATCGAGGAGCAAGCCCAGCGCAAAGGCGGTCTGCGCGTGCTCGCCGATGCGAACCGGATGCGACAGTTTTGGCAACCAGACTCTCAGTCGCTCCAGTGCGGCTTCAACCACTGGGCGCAAGTTTCCTGACAGTCCGCGCGCCTGCGCGTCGTCCCACTCGCGCAGCTCAGCGCAGAGCTGGAGCAGCCAGGCTAATCCGTAGGGCCGCTCAAAGCTGGCCCGGCCCTCGCCCCGCAGGTACTCGGCTTCCACCTCCAAATTCTCGATCGTCAGGCTCTTCCCCAGGGCTTCGCGTGCGCGCCCCGCGAACTCCGCCTCGGGGAAGGCGCGAGCGAGCCGCACCAGGAGCCAGTGCCCGTGCACGGACGAGTGCCAGTCGTAACAACCGTAGAAGCTCGGCGTGAGCCGGCGTGGCGGCGCCACATCCGCGTCGCTGTTCAGCACGTGACTGATCTTGTTTGGGTATTCC
>JACDCM010000487.1 GCA_013817545.1 Gemmatimonadaceae bacterium
CACCTGGGCCTTTCCATCGGGACGGAGCCACGGAAGCTGCCCTGACTTTCGAGTTTCTGCCAACTTGCGAGTCAAGCGATGCGCCAGAAGAATCGGCATCGGCATGAGTTCGGGCGTCTCGTCCGTGGCGTAGCCAAACATCATGCCCTGGTCACCGGCACCTCCGGTATCTACCCCCTGCGCGATGTCGGCTGATTGCTTATCGATCGTACTGATAACTGCGCACGTCTTGCTGTCAAAGCCAAAAGTGGCGTCGTTGTATCCGATCTCCGCGATAGTCGCGCGGACGACCAACGGAAAGTCGACGTAGGTATGGGTAGTGATCTCGCCAGCCACGCACGCGAGGCCAGTCGTAACCATGGTTTCACACGCGACGCGCGCATCGGGATCCGCGGCCAGAATAGAGTCCAGAATGGCGTCGGAGATCTGGTCAGCGATCTTGTCGGGATGGCCTTCCGTAACTGACTCGGAAGTAAAGAAAAACGTATCGAGCACGCAACAGTCCTGGGCCGCCGATTAGTGGCGACGAAATGGTGTAAAGATTGTGAGCCTTTGAACTTAGCCGAGCCTGGCAGGGTGAGCAAGCGCCAGCTGGCTAGTCGCCGTTACTTTATCGAGGCTAGCTTGCAAGATTGCGCCCGCAGTGGCTGCGCTGCCTGACTTGAGAGCCGCGGCCATGGAAACTTCGGCATCTTTTGCGCTAATCTCCCGAACGAGCCTCTTGATGAGCGGCACCGCACGGTGCGCTACGCTAAGATGCGTTATGCCAAGTCCGATAAGCGCATAGGCAGTAAGAGGATCCGTTGCCATTTCTCCGCAAACACACACCTCGAGTTTGTGCGCATGACCGACTTCCGCCGTGCGCTTGATGAGGCGAAGCACTCCCGGGTGAAGCGGAGTAAAGCGCTCAGCGAGATTCGCGTTGCCCCGATCGACGGCCAGCGTGTACTGTACCAGATCGTTGCTGCCGATGCTGAAGAAATCTACTTCGCCCGCTATGGCATCCGCCGTAAGAGCGGCTGCGGGTGTCTCCACCATCGCACCCAAGGGAACTGAATGCCTGTGCGGTACGCCTCTCGAGGCAAGCTCGGAGGCGGCTTCCCGGAGAAGCATACGGGTTGCCAAAACCTCGTCGATGGAAACAACGAGCGGTAAGAGAATGCGCAGATCGCCGTGCTCGGCCGCTCGCAACATCGCGCGAAGCTGAGTTTTGAACATTTCGGGCTGATCCAGACACATCCTGATGGCGCGCCAGCCAAGAAAGGGGTTTGCCTCGTGCGGATAGCCGCCCACCGGAAGCTTGTCTCCCCCGAGATCGAAGGTCCGGATTATCACAGCCTGGTCGGGAAAACAGCGTACAACCCGGCTGTAAGCATCGTACTGCTCGTCCTCGTCTGGCATCGTTGTTCGGCTGAGGACCAGAAATTCAGTGCGCATAAGGCCAACGCCGTCGCCACCGCTTTGGGCGGCGAGTTCCGCTTCCTCGGGAAGATCAAGGTTTACTCGAAGGGTGAGCCGAACGCCATCCAGCGTTACGGCCTCCAGATCGTGAAGCGAGAACAGCTCGCTTTCCCTAACCGCCTCCTCCGCCGCGCGCTCCCTATACCGCTGAATCTCCTCCGCCGTCGGATTGACGTTGAGAGTTCCAGCGGTGCCATCCAGAATAACCAGCTCGTCGCCGCGAAGTCTGGCGGTCGCATCCCGCAAACCAACTACCGCGGGAATGCCAAGTGAGCGCGTTAGAATCGCTATGTGCGAAGTGCGCGTGCCCGCGTCGGTGGCGATCCCTGCGATCGCCTCTCGATCCAGTTGCACCGTGAGACTGGGAGTCAAATCATGTGTCACGAGGACCGCGTTCGCGCCCTTCGGCACATCGACCGGATCGTGATCCGGGAGACCCAATAGAAGCGAGAGAACACGGATCTCGACGTCCATGATGTCGCCCACCCGCTCGCGCATCTCCGGACTGGCGTGGCGAGCAAATGCCTGCCGCCAATCCGACATATGCTGGTGAAATGCCTGTTCCGCTCCAAGACTGTGGCGGATCAGCGATTCCACATGCTTCAACATTTCAGGATCGTCGAGCAACATCTCCTGCATCTCGAAGATACGGGCTTCCTCCGGCCCCGCACGCTTCGCGGCCCGGTCGCGCACGTGATGCAGCCGCTCACGCGCCCGTTCGCGAGCCTCGTGAAACCGCAGTATCTCGCCCTCGACGGCGTCATCGGCGAGTATGTGCTGGGGAATATCCGGCACTTCCCAGCGCAGGAAGTGCACTGGCCCCACAACAATCCCGGGCGATGCCGATATCCCCTGAAGTGTGCGCTCCATCAGGCTTCCCCGAACTTGCGAGCGACGAGATCCGCGATTGCCGCGACAGCGGCTTCGGCATCGGGACCGGCAGCACGAACCAGCAGAGTCGACCCGTATTCCGCCGCGAGCATCATGACGCCCATGATACTCTTGCCATTTACCTCGAGATCGTCGCGGATCATGGTGATATCGCTCTGGTACTTTGCGGCAACCTTCACAATCTCAGCAGCCGGGCGCGCGTGGAGCCCGTTTCTGTTGACGATCTGCAGCTCGCGTTCGGTTACCATGGGAGAACCGAATAGCCTGCAAGAAGGGCAAGACCCAGCAAAGCGAGACGAGCTCCTTCCACACGTCCATGCAGCTTGACCAAACCAGCCGCGACAATCACCACCGCGACCGTCGTCAAGCCTATCAGGGGCCGCGACTCCTCTAAAAAGCGGTGCAGCAAAAGCGGAAGTGCGAGACCTCCGAGAACCGCCGCGGCTCGCGTGATATGGACCGGACCTTGACGCAACGCAGGATGCCCTAGCGCTGAAGCTACGCGCATACCTTGAGCCCAGCCGACATTAAGGCCCCACATTCGCAAACCGAGGTGTCCCACATTGTACAGACCGAGAAATATCAGCAAGGTCGTAGCGGGAGCGGCGCCGAGCGCAAAAGCCACAAGGCTCAGGACTGAGCACAGGGGGAGCCACCCGGCCCAGACGAGTCTGTCACCAACGCTTCCAAGT
>JACDCM010000488.1 GCA_013817545.1 Gemmatimonadaceae bacterium
GGCGTTGAACGTCGCTTCCCACGCCGATCATCCGTCGGCACGCGTGAAGCTGACTTGATGTCGACCACCGGCGTGCCGTCGAAAACCTCGATCGGTCCGATCTTCACGCGGTGCCGTCAATCTCAGGCACGGTCACGGGATGCAGTCCGAGCGGGTTCGGTCGCGCAGGTAAGCGCGTGTAAAAGTCCGAGCCGGACTGGCATTCTGGATCGAACGTCACGTTCGCGGCTCTCATCGCTTCGCGGATGCCCTTGACCACGTCACGCTTCGCCTCCTGCCGAGCTTCGTGTCGTCGCGCGCGTGCGCATAACTAGGGCAAAAAGCGCGAAAAACCCGTATCACACAGAACGTCTCGCTGGGAGTTCGAGACGGAACTATCCTACCACGCTAGCGGCTCCGTATCTGCAGAAAATCCTGGTGGACGGAGAGGCGATAGGTGCCGTCCGTCACGCGGTGTTTGACTAGATAATCTTCGACATCGTGGCGGGCTGGTGGCCGGCTGATGGGTAGCAGGTTGAGCATAAACTCGGCGATGGCGTAAGCCGAAGGCGCGTCCCTCGTTTCGACGTGCGCTGCATCGAGGGTAGTGACGACATCAAAGCGGTCGCCATATTTCTCGCGAAACGCTTGAGCGAGCTGTTGCAGATCGAACCGGTGACCGAAGAAATGATCGAGCATCGCCATGCAGGCAGTATCGCGATTCTGCACCACAACAACGGTCACGCCGGTCGGCGACATCCACGAGACGAGCCGTTCGAGATGGGCAAGCCATTCCTCCGAAGGAATGTAATACAGCGTGTGTGAACAGAGCACGAAGTCGCCTTGCGCCTTTGGATCAGCAGCAAGAATCGGCGCCGCAATGGCTTCGGCTTGCGGGATGGCTTGTTTGAGTTGCGTCAGCAGATGGGGGTTCGGTTCAATGGCGATTGTCCGATCAAACACGCCGGCGAAGGCCTTGGTCACCTCCCCGTTTCCGGCGCCAGCGTCGATGAAAACGTTTCGGTTAGGCAGGCCATCGACGAGTTTCTGCAGGAAACGTTTGGCGTTCCGCTTCTGATCCGTGTGGTCGAGGAAGATTTGGAACGCCCGCTTGTAGGCCTCGCCTTGTGAGTCGAAGACTTGTATCGATTCTGATTTCACCACGCTTTCCTCCTTTGGAAACAGGTTATAACCTTTCACTCGATACAGACTGCGTTTTTCACTGCGTGTCCGTGATGAGGCGGGAATGTCATAGTAGGTAGTACCGTACTGAATCCTAAGCTGACCAGCGGATATCTTCAGGTTGCTTGTCAGCGTCTCTGCGTCTGTGGCGATCTGGTCGAGCCACGCGTCCGGCGCACCTTGGTCACTCGCGCTCGCGCTCCCGCCAGCTACCCTAGCTGCATTACCGCCTACCCGCTCGCTTCCCGCGCTTGCGTATTCCGGTCCCTCCCCAGGCGCGCCTCTTCCCGCCGCTTCAGGGTCGAACGAATGAAGTCAACCGGCTCCAGTGTATAAGAGCTCATCTTCTCCAACGTTGTTTACGCTTCCCGCGTGGATCGATCAATTGATGGTCCGCTGTCGTGGGTCCTGCGCTCCGTGCCAGAAACGCACGATGTCTACGCGGCGGCGAGCATCATCGATGCGGTAGACGATCAAATTAGGCGCTTGCACAGCTTCCTGATTCCGGGGCGCCGCCGCACGCGCGAGCCACGTTCCGGCATGCGCGCGAGACTCTCCGCCTCATCGACAAGGGAATTGCCGAGTCGCGTTGCAGCGTGCGCATCATACTGCGCGACAAACCTGACGATGCTCTCAAGGTCCGCGAGTGCGGGAGCGGAGAAAGTTACTTTGTAGTCCATTGAGCCATGCGCTTTCGCACCTCCTCAATGGCAATCCCTTCACCAGCATCAAGCGAGCGAATCCCGGCATCGATCGCTTCAAGCAATTCCGGCGATTCATTCTCCTCCAGAGTGGGATCAATTTCGACGAGCCGGCGAAAGATTGCGCGGACGCCCCTTCCGTACGTCGCTGTCGCTTGTCACTGGTAACTCGCCACTCCGCATAAAATCTCGAGCCACGCGTCCGGCGCACCTTGGTCACTCGCGCTCCCGCGCTCGCGCCAACAATGCCAGTTCGGCTCGGAATCGAATACCTCGCGATCGTCAACCGCGCTTGAGCCCGACCGTAGACCCGATATTCTCGCAAGCCATGCACCGCGACTATCACCGTTGGTACTCTCACCGTCTCAATCGCGACATGGGCGTCGCCGTTTACGGCCATTACGGTCTGCCCATCCTTGCGTTTCCCACGAGCGGCGGCGACGAGTGGGAGCAGGAAGGTCAGGGCATGATCCGCACCCTCGGCCCCTACCTGGAGCAAGGGCGCATCCGCATCTTCTCCATCAACGGCGTGCAAAACGATTCGTTCCAAAACAAGGGAGCGCACCCCTTCCATCGCAGCTGGATGCAGGCGCAATACGACGACTATGTCGCCAGCGAAGTCTTCCCATTCATCGACTCCCAGTGCCAGACACCCGGCATCACCATTACCACCTACGGGGCATCGCTCGGCGCCTTTCACGCGGCCAACACCCTCTTCAAGCATCCTGACCGCGTGAAGCGCTGCTACGCGCTCTCCGGCGTTTACAACATGCGCGACTCGATGGACGGGATGTACGACGATAACTTCTACTTCAATAACCCGATCGACTACATGGCCAACCAGAACGACCCCTGGTTTCTCCACCAATATGCGAGTTGCGACATCCACCTCGCGACCGGCTGTGGCCCATGGGAAAACAGCGGGCCGACCTACCAATTTTCCGCCGTGCTCGCGAGCCGGGGGATTGCTCATCACCTAGACGACTGGGGCCCGAAGGGCGGACACGAATGGCCCTACTGGCATCACCAGATGTGGGAGTACGCTGGCGCGCACTTCTAAAAAACGTTGGGTTCGCCCGCGTCGGGTCGCAGCGTTGCGAACCGCATGAAATCGCTCTCCGAATGTTCTTTGGTTTGAAGTCCGACTCCTGGGTGATGCCACGTCGCCCAGC
>JACDCM010000130.1 GCA_013817545.1 Gemmatimonadaceae bacterium
AATAGCCATAACGTGCTCTCTCAACATCCTCGGCGTTCGGCTGGGCTCGGCGATTCAGAATGTCACGACTGTCGCCAAGTACGGCGGATTGCTTTTCATCATCGCGCTGGCCTTTGCGGTTGGCTTGCCGGAAACTGGAGGGAACTACACACCCGCAACCCCTCCAGGCAGCTTTTCGATCGCTCCATTCGGACTGGCGCTGGTTTCCGTTCTCTGGGCGTATGACGGGTGGGCGGATCTCAGCTTTGTGGGCGGGGAAGTTAAAGACCCGCGTCGCACGCTGCCGCGCGCTCTCATTATTGGCACCCTCGCGGTGATAGCGATCTACCTCCTGGCAAACCTCGCCTATCTCGCGGTTCTGTCCGTGGAAGAGATGCGGGTATCGAAGCTGGTCGCGGCCGATGTCGCTCAGCGGGTAATGGGCGCGCCCGGTCTTATCTTCGTCGCGAGCACCGTAATGCTGTCGACGTTCGGCACTTTGAACGGATCGACGCTCACGGCGCCCCGAATATTCTTTGCCATGGCAGATGACCGGCTGCTCTTCAGGAAAGTCGCGGCCGTGCACCCTCGTTTTCAGACACCGTATGTGGCGATCGCACTTGCCGGAGTACTCGGAATCCTGTTCGTATTGACGCGGACGTTCGAGCAGCTTGCCGATACGTTCGTGACGGCCATCGTTCCGTTCTACGCCCTTGCTGTCGCGGCTATCTTCACACTACGCCGGCGCAAGGATTACGACCCTTCCTTCAGAACTCCGGGCTATCCGGTCGTGCCGGCGATTTTTATCGTGGCGACGGTGTTTTTGTTGGGAAATGCGATCATCGCACCGTCCAGCCGCTGGGGCACGCTGGCCGTGCTCGGCGTTATACTTTTAGGGGTGCCCGTCTATTACCTTACTGTCGGACGGGCACGGGCAACCAAAGGCTGACGCGGGGATGAAATGGGCATGCCTGTTTGTATTGCCTGCCTGGAATGTAGAAGCTCGGATACAGCATTGCTAAACATCTGTGACAGCTTCGTTGCTTGACCGTTGACTCACTCCGTTTTTAGCTTTTTCGCGTTGTTTCCCACCGCGAACGCTCCCACGCATATGGGTACGCGCAGTGCACACTCTTCACCCTCCCGGAGTACGTATGACTCCTAAGTGGTTCTCAGGGGCCGCCGGCTTTGCCGCGGTGCTCGCTTCCGTTGTTGTACTGGCTTCATCCGCGTCTGCACAGCAAGCCGTCACGACAGGCGCCGTTCGCGGCACAGTTACGGGTCCGGAAGGGGCTCCACTGGGTGGAGCTACCGTGACAGCGACTAACGTGGAAAGTGGCGTGCGTCGCGGGGCAATATCGGATCAGGAGGGACGATTTCAGATACCCTTCCTCGAACCCGGAAGCTATGTATTGCGCGCCCAGTTCATTGGGTATAGGCCCGTGGAGCGTCCAGCTCAGCGGATCGGGATCGGCCAGGTAGAACGCATTGATTTCCGCCTGACGCAGGCGGCCGTCGAGTTGGCTACGCAGGAGATTCTCGCCGACGCCGACCCGCTCATCGAGACAACCAAGGCGGGAACGAGCACGCGAATCAGCACGGAGCAGATTCAGGAGCTTCCGACCAATGGCCGGAACTTCAAGGATCTGACGCTGCTCGCGCCCGGCGTGGTTGAGATAGGGAACACCGGCTCTGGCGGCGGGCAGTCTATTGCCGGCGGACGTACGGGAGCGTCGAACATTCTCATGGATGGCGTCAACAATAACGAAAGCTTTTTCGGCGGTGACGCACGCGGCGGCGACCGTGCCCCGTTCTCATATTCGATCGAGGCGGTAAAGGAGATCCAGGTGATCACGGCCGCCTATGACGTGGAGCGCGGAAACTTTACGGGCGGAGCGGTTAACGCGGTGACGAAGTCCGGGACCAACCGGATCACGGGTGCGGTTTTCGGCTATCTTCGCGACGACAAGATCGGTGACAGCTGGATTACCGCCCGGGATTTTCGTAAGCAGCGTCCCGTGGACTTCAGGAAGCAACAGTTCGGCTTCACCCTCGGCGGTCCGATCGTCAAGGACAGGGCGCACTTCTTCTTCGCGCTGGACCAGCAGGTCGCGGATGAGCCGCGCCCGGTCTTCGTGCGCGGGACGGACGTAAGCACCAACGGAATCAATCCGGACACGCTCGACAATCTTGTGCGCATCGCGCGGGAAAACTACGGTTACGATCTCAGCAGCGAGATCGGCCAATTCGCGCAGGAAACCGACGAGTCCGCATTCTTCGGCCGGGTCGACTGGCAGATTACCGACAAGCACAAGCTGACGTTACGTGACAATTATACGGACACCAAGCTCAAGCTCGACAGGCTTTTCATTTCGCCCACATCGAGTGAGTTCCGCAGTAATTCCGGCAACAATGAGGACAAGTCGAACAGTTTTGTTGCTGCATTGAACTCGGTATTCGGCAGCGGATTGACCAATGAGTTTCGCTTGCAGTATGCAACGGAGGACAAACCGCGTCCGTCCAATCCATCGGGCCAGTTCTCGGTCCCACTGCCGCAAGTCAGCATCAGCAACATCCGCTCGGTTCTGGATGACGGGAGGACCGTAACGACCCGACTCTTCTTTGGCGCCGACCCGATTCTTCACGCCAACAACCTCGAGCAGCAGACGACCGAGGTCATCAACAATCTGCGCTGGGCCCGGGGGAATCACACCTTCAAGCTTGGTGGCAACTTCCTCAAGGTTCACGTCTTCAACCAGTTCTGGAACAACTCCCTCGGCACCTTCAGCTACAACTCGCTCACCGAGTTCGAGAACCGAACGCCCAGCAGTTTCACGCGGGCGTTGCCGTATTTCGGTAAGGAAAGGATCGCTACCCAGGATTTCAACGTGTACGAGGGTGTGGGCTACCTGCAGGATGAGTGGCAGGTCAACCAGAAGCTGTTCGTGACTTACGGAGTACGTTATGACTACGCATGGTTTCCCACGCGGCCGGAGGCCAACCCGCAATTCGAAAGCTTCTTCACAAATGTTGACGTCACGAAGCCGCCTACAGACGGCGATAACTTCTCGCCCCGTTTTGGCTTCGCGTATGATGTGAACGCGGATGGTCGCGGGGTGATCCGCGGCGGCACTGGGTTGTTTTATGGCCGCGCACCGTTCGTTCTGTATGGTAACGCTCTCGGCGCTACAGGCCGCTCACAGTTGTCGCTCAATTGTACGGGCGCTACGGTCCCGCAGCCTGATTTCGAAGCGTTCGCTGAAGATTACGCGAATATTCCAACCCAATGCCTGGGTGGCGGTACAGCTTCCGCGGGAACGCCCGCGGTGAATGTTTTTGATCCTGACTACAAGCAGTCCTATGCCTGGAAGTCGAATCTCGCTTACGATCGCTTGATTATTCCGAACTGGCGGCTCACGCTCGAAGGAGTCTACTCCACCGTGCGCGACAACCAGGTCACACAGGATGACAACCTCAATCCGACCCCTCGTTTCATGATCGAGGGAGGCATTCCGGTGTTCGTTGATCCCGCAACTATTTCGACCACCAATGGCGCGATAAACAGAAATAACAGCCGACGCAATGCCCAGTTCGACCAGGTATACGTTTACCGCTCGCTCGGCTCGACCCTTACGTATCAGGGAATCGTGCAGATCAACGGCCGGCACAAGTACGCCGACCTGTACGCGGGCTACACCTATGATCACACGCGTGACAACATCTCCATTTCCTGCTGCACCCTGAATGGTCTGACACGGGCTGCACGCGTGAACGGTAATCCGAACAACTTCAACGACCAGTGGGGTCCGGCCGACTTCACGCGGAAGCATAACTTCGTCATCTCGCCGCGATTCCACCTTCCGTACGGATTCGAGGTAAGCAGCCTCGTTCGGATTTTCTCCGGCCGTCCATGGACGCCAACGTACTTCTTCGACATCAATGGTGACGGGCTTGCCCAGGATCGGGTGTATGTTCCGACGGCGGAGGACCTCAACTCATATCTGTTCTTCGGCGCGACGCCGGCGGCCCAGGACAGCCAGAAGGTATTTGCCGAGGATCGTATCAACGCGGTGGAGTGCACGCGGCAGAACCGTGGGCGAGTAATCGGCCGCAACCAGTGCTCCCAGCCGTGGCAGCAGGTTTGGGATGCTCGCGTCTCCAAAAAGTTCAACACCCTTCGTGGACAGAGCTTCGAAGTGGTGGCCGACTTCTTCAACGTGCTCAACGGTCTGAATCGCAAGTCCGGACACCGTCGCGAAGTCGCTGACGCGGATCAGAATCTTTTCACCCCCCGCGGATTCGATCCTGCAACCAACAAGTTCCGCTACCAGACCAACGAGCAGTTTGGCAATCCCTCGCCCGCATCGCTGTTCATCACGACACAATTTCAGATGCAGCTTGGGCTGCGTTACAACTTCTAGGGAGATTTCTCCAATGAATCAACGCGGCCATTCTTCGCTCGCTTTAGCGGTCGCTATACTGGCGTCCACCGCGTGCGACAGGCAGCCAGCTGGGCCGGAGGTGCAACCGGAGAACACCGGTGCTCTCAGCGTAACGGTGCAGCGCGACACTTCGTTGCGCGCCGACCGACCCTTTGTCGCAGCCCCTGGAGTCAGGGTCAGCGTCTTTCGGCTCGGTGATACGCTTGCACTTCGGCAGGTTACGACAAACTCGCTTGGCTTGGCCACCTTCGTCGGACTGGCACCCGGACAGTATGTTGTTACACCCTCACTTCGCCCGCTATCAACCTTTACCGGTAATTCGGCCGACACGATTACAATCACGGCGAACGATACCTCCTCGGTGCTGGCCGGACCGTTTCAAACGCGGCTGGGCGCCCGCGTATCCGGTTTTGCTGCCTCGCAGGTGACCACGCAACAGGGGCTGGTGACGACACGGTTTCCAGGCGTGCAACTGGCCATTTTGCGGGAGACAGGGGTAGGCACGAACGTCTTTCTCCCGGTGACCACCGTTACAACCGATGCGACGGGAGCATTCAATGTACCGCTAGATCCCGGGCCAGGCCGCGTTCAGATCATTTTCAACTCCGGCCAGATACCGGGTTTCCCGAATGACACGCTCTTTCTTGGCGGATCCGGAACCTCGGTTATCTCGAATCGTGGCAACCTCACCGCTACTTCAACTGCGGTGATTTTGCCCGATGCCAACGTCACGCAAAACCTGATTTTCAACTTCAACACTCGCATCACGGGAGAAATTTTCCGGGATGTGAATGGCAATGGACTGAGGGACACAGGAGAAGGACTCGCCAGGGGTGACACGGTGTTCGTACAACTCCGCGATGCCACCGGCCAAAGAGTGATTGCGCCAGTTGTGCGTGTCATAGGGAACCCACCGGCGACCGGTCCGCTCGTACCCGGGACTTACACCTTTAGCAGCCTGCAAGGCGGTTCGTATACCGTTGTGCTGGATTTGGCCGCGAGCAGGTTCGCGGCTCCCGGAGGTACGGTCCGGGTGACGTCAGTACCCGTGACTCTCCCCACGAGCCTCGCAGCGGTATCGGGGACTCCCGCCGCAGCGCAGCCAGTGAGGGTGAATTTCCCGATAGTCACCACCCCGTAGAGGACAAACTGTTTTTGCAATGAGCCCGCGCGGATCGGCCCGCGCGGGCTCTTTTTTTCACAGTGGCGGGATGTGCGCGTTCCTGTCTCCACCATCAGAAAATTTTCAGATTGATGTACTTCTTCGGGTTTCTTTTGAGATCCGCCATCAACGAATCGCGGCGCTTTGGCGGCTGTTCACCGTCGCCGCTCGGCCCGTGTACAGATCCGCAATGACGTCATCGCTGTCGGGATCGTCCACAACGGCGTACAGCGAATCGCGTGCTCTCGTATAGCCGAAGAACCGCTGGTTATCGATAATGTCGTTTAGCGCCAGCAATAGCGGCGTGCCAGTGAGACCACTGGTCGAGTTGTAATAGCCGGACGGCACCCCGGGGTTGTCGACAATGACAACGGGCGGCGCGACCGAGCAGGAGACGAATGTCGTCGACCAGCAACCATTGAAGGGACCGGCGCCGGCGATGGATCGAACGGTCACGGTGTAGGTGCGCCCGCGCGTGGCCTGGAATACCGCACGCTCGCAGTTGGAGCTGCTGGATTCGGTCACCGTGCCGACCGTGACATCGAAGTTCACGCAGTCATGGCCGCAGATCCCGACGTTTGCCTCGCCGTCGCGCCCCGCGGTGAACGTCGCCGTCGCGGTCCCGCTTTCGGAGACAACGCCAGAAAACGTTCCCAGGTTCGGAAGGTCTGGTCCCCTGGTTGCCGTCTCCGCCGCCGCCACAGGCGGCCAGCGCGAGCGACAGACCCAGAAGTGCATATCGGTGCATCAATACAAGCTACGCTTGTGCCTGTATTGTTGGTATCTATGATGCGATTGCCGATTGTCGGCGAAGGAGTTTCGAGTTTGCGTAGCTGAGTGACGGGATCCCGAGCGCGCACTCCTCCATGCTTTCTTTCTCAGCGTCTGGGGCAACGGCCTGCCATGTACCCTAATGCGTGTTCGCCGGCCAGGCATCTCCTATCGAATCGATTGTTCAGTTTTGCGCTCTGTCTCGCTCACGATGGAGTCCGCGGAAATGCGCAGGCGAGCTACATGGCTCCGGAACTCCGGGCTCTGCGCGAGGTTCCGCTGCTCCTGTGGGTCGCGCCGGAATGCGTATAAGTGCTCGCTTCCGGTGGGGTCTGTCAGATAATGAAATTCATCATCGAGAAGAGAGCGCATCTCACCCAGGCTCGAAAAGGCGCGCGACACTTTCGCGCTGGTGTCGCCAGCCAGAATGCCGGCAAGCGAGTGTCCACTCAGGCCCGGTTGACTGCTGCCCGTCAGCTCCATCACAGTGGCGGCCAAGTCGCGCAGGCTAACAGGCTGACTTACGCGCAGACCGGAAGAAATCCGGTTCGTGCCGGCGAAAATGAGAGGTACGTGCAGGACCTCCAGGAACAGCGTCGATCCGTGACCCATTTGGCCATGCTCCGAGAACTCCTCCCCATGGTCCGAGGTGACAATTACGACGGTGTTTCGGAGGGCGCCACGCTGCTCCAGAGAATCCAGGAGTACTCCCACGTGGTGGTCGAGATACGCAACCGACTCCTCGTATGCCTCACGTTCCGCGGGGACGCTCAAGGGTGTCATGGATCCGATTTTGACTTCTTCGATGAGCGCGGGCTCTCCCGAGCGTCGCGGACCGAGGAGCTCGTCGAAGGGTGCCTGTGGAAGATAGGGAGCGTGAGCGTCGTAATAGTTGACGAATGCGAACCACGGACGGTCTTCATGGCCTCCCAGCCATCGAAGCAGACGGCGGTGCATGCCGGGTGCGCGCTTGCGTCCCGGGAGTTCGAAAAAGCCAATAGTCTTGCGAAACTGCCGGTTTCGTAGTGCTCCGCGAACAAGTGAGGAACTATCGAGAATGCGGCCCGGCGAGATGACAAAATCCTCGTAGTGAACGAAGCCCTGTGCCAGTCCCGATTCGCGGCTACAGTATGCCACGTTGGCGGCAAAACCTGCTGTGGCGTACCCCGCCCCTGACAGCATCTCCGCCAGGGTGGATGCGCCGGAGCTGAGGGGAGTGCCCCAATCGGCACGATTTTCGTGAGGCCACCGTCCCGTGAACATGGTCGCGTGCGAAGGCAGGGTCCAGGGCGACGGAGACAATGCCAAGTCAAAGACAACTCCCTGGGAGGTCAGTCGTTCCAGCCGCGGTGATGTCGGTTGCCCCCGCCCATACAATCCCAGACTTCTGGCGCGGACGGTGTCCAGAATAAGAAGGAGGATGTTGGGCGCACCGGGCTGGGGCGACTCGAGCGCTGCCACGGAACGACCGTCAAGCAACCACCGCCTACCAAGCGTCGCCGCAGTTAGCGCCAAAAGCAGCACCGCCAACGGAACAGTTATCCGCCGGACGAGCGTCATGATGGCCACCGGATGCAACGTGGCGAGCCGCGATGCCTGCACGGCCGCGCCAACCGCGAGCGCCGCAACGGCAGCCCAGTGAATCCCTCTAGCGTTAAACAGAATGCTGAGGACAAACAAAACCGCGAAGACGCCAGCGGCAGCAGGAAACAGCGCTGGCGAGCGGCGAAGGCGATTTACGGCTGCGAACAGTAATCCTATAGCACCGAAAACGAACAAGTTCGCAACGGGTGTCATCCAGACGACATGAAGACCGAGATGCGTGTACTTGCCGAGAACCACCTTCAGTCCAGCCTGGAGTGCTAATTCCGCAATTGCGGTGACCAGAGCGCCGCAAGCGGCTAGAGCGAGGATATTCGAGGTTCCGCGAGCTGCCGTCTTCCCACCGATCGCGGAGCTGCCCTCAGGCTTAAGGGCTGGCACCCAAGCCACTAGAAGATTTTCAGATTGATGTACTTCTTCGGATTTCTCTTCAGATCCGCCATCAACGAATCCATCCTCGCCATCAGTGCACGGGCGTTGTCGTACAGCGCGGGGTCGTTCAGAAGCTTGCCTGCACTACCATTGCCATTCTCCAGCTGGGCCGCTACCGAGTCCAGCCGCTGCATTGTTCCCTTCAGATTACCGGTAAGGACCGTCATGTTCTCCGACGTCGTTCGCATGTTGCGGAGCGTCGAGTCAACCACAGAGGAATCGACGGATCCCAGCGTCTGCCGCACGCTTGCCATGGTAAGCGTGAGATTGCGCGACTGCACGGCTGCGACGTTTGACAGCTGATTCACCAGTCTATTCGCCGATGCCATCGTTCGGCGCATGTCAGCGATTCCGCCTCCCTCGACGAACTCGAATTCTATCTTTTCCGTAACGTCGCTAACTCCCCGCATTAACGAGTCGACGCGGAACATCATGTCGTCCAGGGTAGGAGTTGCCTTGCCCACTGGAACCGTATCGCCCGGCGCTATCATGGTCGTCGACGGCGTCGTGGGTGTAAGCGCTATGGCCTTGTCACCGAACAGCGAGAGTTGCGCCACGGTGGCCGTCGTACCCTCCGGAATCCTGCGCTTTTCCTCGATATCCATCGTCACATCGAGCCAGCCGCTCTGGTTGAACTCGATCTCACTTACGGTTCCGACGTGCAGACCGGCCAGGAGTACAGGTTGCCCGTTTTTCAGGCCGGCTCCCCAGGTGAAGCGTGCATGCAGGGGATACGTCGATCCGAAACCCTTGCGAGCCAGCCAGAGCGTTCCTGTAATGCCAATCGCGAGCGCAATGGTAACCAGAATGCCAACGAGCACTTCGTCGCGTCGTCTCATTTCTTATTGAAGGAGGGGAGCCAGGTACAGCGCGATCAAGGCATCCAGCATCAGAATTATCACCGATGAAATGACCACGGCTCTCGCGGTGGATCGACCTACGCCCTCCGCGCCTGCTTCCGTGATGAATCCTTCATATGAGCAGACCAGAGCGATCGCACCGCCGAAGAGTGTCGCCTTTATCAGGCTGTAGAAAACCTGAAACGGGATGAACGTAAGGCGCAAGCCCGTCGTGAATTCGTCCATCGGAACTCCGGCGGCCACCAACGAAATACCAAGCCCTGAAACTATGCCGATCGCGTTGGCCAGAATGGTCAGGAGGGGCAGCATCACGATTGCAGCGAGAAGTCGCGGCACAATGAGGTAAGCCACCGGATCAAATGCGAGTGTCTCCAATGCGTCGATCTGTTCAGTGACACGCATCGTTCCGATCTCCGCGGTCATTCGAGCACCGACGCGTCCCGCGAGCACAAGCGCCGTGAGCAGAGGTCCGAGCTCCAGGATGATCATCTGCCGGACGATCCACCCGACCGTGCTCAATGGCACACCTGGGAGAAGCTGGTACCGGGTCTGGAACGCCGACACGGCGCCAATGAAGGCTGCCACCAGACCCGCAAGCGGGATGGAGTCGACGCCGATGGTCCGCATCTGGTGGATCGTCAGCGGAATGTAGGTCCGAGCTTCTCCAAAGGCTCGCCCGATCTCACGCATGAACAGGACGCGACGGCCTATGTCGCTGAAAAATGCCCCGCCCCAGCGCGCCATTTGGC
>JACDCM010000489.1 GCA_013817545.1 Gemmatimonadaceae bacterium
ACCTCCTCGGCGTCAAGCGGTAACGTACCCAGTAGACGCCTACAGGATTTTACAATTATCCCATTCTACCAATAGGTTACGTTGCCACCCCCAAAGAAGTTCGGTCTAAACCCTGCGCGGGGCAGAAGACACGCTACATCTGCACGGTCGGTCGCCTCTCGGAAGATGTACGGCGGGCAACTGGGACTGATCAGCGAGGTAGGCATGGAAACAACCCTGCGTGCGCCGAGGCGCGGCAACTCTGCTGCGTAACTACCAAGGAGTCTTGTCTACGCTCTCCGTGGCGGTTAGCGGTTATCCCTTCGGCTCGGTCGTCCCCCTACTGCCTCGATCCGCAGGGGCGCCCCATCATCCTCATCAGCCGCATTGCCCAGCATACCAAGAACATCCTGACCGATCCCAAGGTGTCGGTCATGGCCATCGAGCGCGGCGTCGACGACATCCAGACCACCGGGGGGTCCGCAATGCTCCACTCCGTGCGGCGGTGACCGCACGGGCCGGCCTCCCCGAGACGCGACCGGCAGCCCGCTTGCGAAACCGCATTGAATATCCTATCCTTCCTCTGCACGCGGTCGGCCGCCACGGCGAGAAGCACTTCGATCCGCGCGAAGTCGATGCACTAGCCATGAGCGCACCTGTTCCTGGTGAGGGCCTTCCCAGCCGGAAGCTTCCTGCCGGTCAAGGTGACTTGACCGGGACCGACGGACTCGCGTCCCAGCACCCGGCCCAGGCCGGACTACCGGATCACCGACACATTACGGATTGCGACCCCGCACTGGATGTCCTATCCTTCGGACAAATCAATGTTACCTGACATGAAGCGCTCGGAGAACTTATGAATGATCCACAGGTTATTGGTGCGATTGTCATTGCGGTTGTTGTCATCGCTGTCTTCATCATACTTCGTAGCCGCATCACAGGTTTCCGTGGACGACTTACGAGAAAAGGGGTGGACGTGGATGTCAAAGCTGCACTACCCGAGGTTCCGCCTGCGATTGGCGTGGATCTTTCGGGATCGAAATTTAAGGACGACAACAAGTTCGCGGCCGACAACGAAGCTCGTGTGAAAGCGCAAAACCTCCAGGCGGGCAGCGGTAATGAGTTCCAGTTTGGCTCACCCGCAAAGCCGGCCCAGGACAAAAAGCCGAAGAACTGACCACATGCGGAGGATCGCCGATCGGAAGGACGAGTTCACGCTGTTTGAGCGAATGCTCCGCGGCGCTGCGCCTAACCGCGTTCTCCTTCTCGAAGGGCCGAGTGAGCGGGGGAAGAGCATCCTTCTCGCAGAACTCGCCCTGCTGGCCGAAGAAATTCTGGGACAGCGCTGCTGCGCTCGCACCGATCTCAAAGGTGGGCTGGCTCTGGACGAGTTGTTTTCTGGGTTCCTCGCTGATCTAGGCCCTGAGGTTTTTGCGAACTACACTAAGCAGCCAGCCCCTGCGCCCCTGCAGGTAAACGTCGAGGCCAACTTGTCGGGCGCGGAATTCGGTGACGGTAACAAGGTCGCCGTGCAACCGATCATCCACACCGGCGCTCCGGACTCGGCGCATCATCGCGGAAAAGCGATACTTCAGGATTTACGCACATGTACAAAGCCTCTCGTACTGATCATTGATACCTTTGAGGCGGCCACTGACGAAGCCTCGCGCTGGATCGTTCAACAACTTCTTCCGTCCGTTCGCCATAATGTCCGCCTCTCCATCGTCCTCGGTGGCCAACGCGTGCCAGACCCTCGGGACTCTCAACTCACTTGGGGAGGTTTCGCCGATCGCCGTATCCTCAAGCTGGTCACTTCCGTGGACGATTGGCACGAATTCGCCTGTTCTTGTCATCCGGCGTTCCCCCGGCAGCATATTGAGAGCGTGTTGCGCGGGCTCGTGCATCGGCCGAGCATTATTCAAGAGTTTATCGAGAACATAGTCCGCCAGCTTCCGCCGCGTAACGCCGGAGAAGCGTTGTCATGAAACCGGAAGAGGCCATCGAGCTGCTGCGCAATGCAGCAGGACATGAAGAAAAACTCACGCTGGCCGCCGTTGAGATCGCCATTGGGGCCCATCCCGTGGAACTGCAAGGCCGGCTCCGGGAGTCCGTTTATGCCGCCGCCGTCCCGCATTGGTTCCACCCTGCAGTTCTCTGTGCGCTTGTCGATGGCATTTCCTCTGAGGAAGCCGAACATCTTCACACTGTTTTGAAAGGGTTTTCGTTTGTCGAAAAGTTCGCCGCCCGGAATGCCTGCAACGTTCACGAGCGGACGCGCCTGGCCTTGCTTCGTTGGATGGCCCGCGAACAGCCGCATAAATACCTCGACTTGTCCCTGCGAGCTGCGAGATTCTTCACGGACGGCTCTGAACCTTATGCGCAGATTGAGCATATTTATCATGCTCTTGTCGTGGAACCTGGGCCAGGCAGCAACCGGCTTGGGGGGCTATACGACCAGTGGCAAAACCAAGGGCGCGTCGAGCGATTGCAGGCACTTGCGGCGATGGTAGAGGAGCATCTTGCAGAGAAGCGCTTAACGGGCCGTGCGCTTGCCATGGCCCTCGACGTGGCCGCGACCATCGAATGGAACTACCGTCCTCTTGCCCAGACCGAGATTCGTCTCACACAGTCGCTGTATATTTACCGGCAATTGGAGGACGAGCGCGCACAGAGTGTGATTCTCGACGAAATCGGCGACGTGCAGCGCGCCCGGGGGCACTTGGACGACGCGCTCGGCTCGTTCCAGGCCTCGCTGGCTATTGCCGAGAAACTCGCTGCGCACGACCCGGCGAACACCGAGTGGCAGCGCGACCTTTCCATCTCGCACGAAAAGATAGGCGACGTGCAGCGCGCCCGGGAGCACTTGGACGACGCGCTCGGCTCGTTCCAGGCCTCACTGGCTATTCGTGAGAAACTCGCTGCGGACGACCCGGCGAACACCGAGTGGCAGCGCGACCTTTCCATCTCGCACGAAAAGATAGGCGACGTGCAGCGCGCCCGGGAGCACTTGGACGACGCGCTCGGCTCGTTCCAGGCCTCACTGGCTA